>JAPKEK010000123.1 GCA_028822125.1 Pseudomonadales bacterium
CAGTACTGTTGAGAGTATTCAGTCCGGGTTGTATTGGTCTAATGTGGGCATGCTCAAGGAAATAGTTTCAAAAATAACAGAACAGGAATTTCCCTCCGAGTTACCTCTCGTGGTGGGTACCGGCGGTTTTGTTCATCTTTTTGATCGTCAGAAGATCTTTGACCATGTTGTGGATGACTTAATCCTGGTGGGACTGCTGGAAATCAACGGGTTGAACCCTCGATGATCAGGAATAATTAGGTTCTAACTCGAAGTAGGTTGCGACAGATTGCATGAGTTTTGAAGTAAGGTGCAGCTGATCGAACGAGTTTTGAAGTAAGGTTGTAACTGATTGAATCAGCTTTGAAGTAGGATGCAAGATCATTACACTGTGAGTCAGGGGCAAACCTACCTGAGGTGGGAACCGAAACCGGTACCCGACGCTGATGCCGTAAAGGGCTGGAACTGTACGTAGGTAGGCGTATCTAATTTTCCTAACGCAAAAATTTTCAAACGAAAAAGGGATTACCCATGTTGTTGAGGAATGTAAAAATTTGGGATGGGGTCTCCGAAGAAATTTCCTCGGATTATGATGCGATCCTGATTGAAAGAGGCAGAATCAAGCGACTCACCTCGGCAGATGAAAAAATCGCGACTGTCGCCAGTCGAGACTATCAAGGTGCTTTTGTCGTGCCAGGGCTCATTGACGCTCATATTCATCTTTGTCTTGATCCGGCGGTCCAGGATCCCTTTGCCCACGGTAAAGTACCTGTTGAAACACAGCTCGAGCATATGGTTGACCGTGCTGGGCAGATGGTCAGGGCTGGAATTACCTCTGCTCGTGATCTTGGTGGCGGCCGCTGGCTGGAACTGAAAATAAGAGATCGTATTAACAGGGGTGAAATCCAGGGCCCTCGACTTCTGTGCGCAGGTCAGCCGATAACTTCAGTGCAGGGGCATTGCCACTTCTGGGGTGGAGAATGCTCAGACGTTGCGTCGGCTCAAACCGTGATTGATCGACAGATTGAGGCCGGTGCAGACTTGATAAAAATTATGGCGACGGGTGGCAACATTACCCCAGGCAGTAGGCCGGTAGATGCTCAATTTGATGAGCCAACCATGGTAGCCATTGTTGGCAAGGCAAAAGCAAAAGGATTTCTGGTGGCTGCACATTGCCATGGGGTAGATGGAATACATCATGCCGCTGTGGCCGGAGTCAGCACCATCGAACATTGTTCCTGGGTAGGAGGCGATGGTTGGGGTGCTAACTATGATGAGGGTATTGCGGAGGTGATTGCCCAAAAGGGGATATGGGTATCGCCTACAGTTAATACCGGCTGGCGCCGGCACATAGGAAATGCGCGTACGGAGAAGGCGTTGAAAGAACGTTTTACGAAGATGCGACAAGCAGGATGCCGCTTGATTGCATCTACCGATGCGGGTATTCCAAACGTATGGCACCATCAGCTGAGCTCTGCAATGGAGGTTTTTGCGGTCGTTGCCGGATTAACCAATGCTGAGACGCTTCGAGCTGCCACCAGTGATTGCGCAGATGCTGTTGGCTTGAAAGATGAAACGGGGAAGATTATTCCAGGCTTGTCTGCTGACCTGCTTTTGTGTGATGGCGACCCTTTGCTCAACTTGGCTACCTTGCAGCAGCCCGTGGAAGTATTCAGCCAGGGTATTACACAACTAGGTTAAGGCCGGCAGGAAGCGGATTTGGTTCGTGAACAGACGTTTCCTATTGATAATAGAATCAGCAGATCAATAGGTCCAGATCTGCTGCTGACTTCTGGAATAAGCGGGCGGGCTAAACAGTATACTTTTGTTTATAGCCAGAGCCTTGAAACGAAAGAAAGCATCTTTCTGACCACCAGGGGGCCTAGATCTACTCGCTTATCTGTAATCATTGGATTGGGGATTTGGATGTGAGGCCAAAGGGCAGGGCTGAGGAATTTCAGGCAAAGGTTTACTGGAAACCCCGTTTTTCGAAAACTGAAGCAGTTACCGTATGTTGCCTGGTGCTATCCGAAGTATAATCTGGCAGGTGTTGGTTATGCGTTCAGGCCGTTAAAGTTAATTGGAAACTGGCTTGGACAGAATTATCTGATTTAAATGGGGAAAAGGGTGAGCCATGAATGAAAGTAAAACAAGCAGCAAAGTTCTGCTGTTAACGGCTGTCTGCATGGTGATCATCATGGTTTTCAGTCCGCTTAGTTACCGGTTTGGGTGGGTGCCGTTGATTCCGTCTCTGGGCAGTCTGATGGTCGCTGTGCTCGGTTCCGCCCTGGTCTGGTTGTCTGGCCTGATAATGGTTTTTGCAGCGGTGCGTCAACAGCGAACCTCGGATCGTAAGCTTTTGCTTCTCTCTCTGGCTGTAGCAGCTATCCCCTTCGTTGTTATGATCCCGCAGCTGGTCAAGGTGGGGGATGTTCCCCCCATACATGATATAACCACCGACACGGTGGAGCCGCCTGAATTTAACCTGATGGTCAAACGTCGTGTTCATGCCATGAATGACCTTGTCTATGGTGACGCCGATCACACAGCAGAGCAAATGGCGGAATTGCAGATGGAATTCTACCCGGATGTTCAGACTCTGGTCAGCGACCTGACGGCGATAGAAGCCCAGACCAAAGCGCGAACCGTCCTGGAGGCTATGGGTCTGAATATTGTATCTGTGCGAAGCCATGGTCTGATTGAGGCAACGGCAACGACTTTCTGGTTTGGCTTTAAAGATGATGTGGTGGTTCGCATTCGCGAAGAAGGTTCCAAATCAATTGTTGATGTTCGGTCAGTGTCACGAGTGGGGCAGAGCGATCTGGGCGTCAATGCTGCTCGTATAATAGATTTTCTGGAAGCGTTTGGGCATGGCGAGTAGCGCCTGGCCTTTTATCAAGGTCCAGTCAGACGGCTTCCTGGAGCAGTCGCTTGATGATGCTATTAACCTCTTGAGGATTCGCCTTGCCTCGGGTCTGTTTCATGACCTGACCTACGAAAAACCCCATTAATTTATCCTTGCCGGATCGAAGTTGCTCCAGTTGCTTTGGGTTTGCCTTCAGGATATCGAGAATGAGGGGTTCGAGCGCTGATGGGTCGGATAACTGTTGCAGCTCATGCTGCTCAATATAGGTTGCTGCCGAAGTGGTTTCGCCCGTCCATAAAGCTGCGAATACGTCCTTGGCTATTTTACCGGAGATGGTCCCTGCCTGAATCAGGGCAACCAGGTCACCTAGCTGAACTGCAGAAACTGGCGAATCCGTAATACTGACAGCGTCTCTGTTCAGATGGCCGAGAAGTTCTACCTTTATCCAGTTCGCAGCAAGAATCGGATCCTGTGAATTTTGTATAGTGGCTTCAAAGTAGTCAGCAAGATTGCGGTCATTAGCTAATAAAGCAGCATCAATAGCAGCAAGGTTAAAATCCTCAATAAATCGCTGCTGCCTTTTTGTGGGTAATTCCGGCATTTCAGCTTTTATTTTTTCAATGGTTTGTTCGGTAATGATTACCGGTAGCAGGTCAGGCTCAGGAAAATAACGATAATCTGTTGCTGTCTCCTTGCTGCGCATGGGTCTTGTTTCATCTTTGCCGGAGTCGTAAAGACGCGTTTCCTGCGCTACGCTCCTGCCTGCTTCAAGTAGATCGATTTGGCGCACAGTCTCATAATAAATGGCGCGTTCCAGAAAACGGAACGAATTTAAATTCTTTGTTTCAGTCCTCACTCCCAGGATGGCTGAATCTTCACGTCGAACTGAAACATTGGCATCGAATCGAAGGGATCCTTGGGACATGTCGCCATCGCATATATTCAGATAGGTGACTAATTGATGTATTTTTCTGGCGTAGGCGACTGCTTCAAAAGCTGATTTAATATCCGGCTCAGAAACTATTTCTAAAAGGGGCGTGCCTGCGCGGTTAAGATCTATACCAGTATATCGATCAAAAGCTTCGTGAAGCGACTTGCCAGCATCCTCTTCCAAGTGAGCCCTGGTAATTCGAATTCGTTTCACGGTGCTATCCTTTAGAAGAATATCAATGTGACCGCCAGATACAATGGGCAGGTCCATTTGCGTGATCTGGTATCCCTTGGGCAGGTCAGGATAGAAATAGTTTTTTCGATCAAAAGCCGAAACCCTGGCAATGTCTGCTGAAACACCCAGGCCAAACCGGATTGCCTTGGCGTAGACTGCCTCATTGACAACCGGTAGGACGCCAGGGAGTGCCAGGTCAACTGCACTGGCCTGGCTATTGGGTTCGCTGCCGAAAAGAGTGCTGGCGCCGGAAAATATTTTGCTTTTGGTATTTAGCTGGGCATGAATTTCCAGACCAATATCAATCTGCCATCCGGTGGGAATATTCATGACAGGTTGTTCTGTGGTTGCTGCAGGTGCCAGTTAGTCTGTAGCTGAAACTGATGAGCCACGCGGAGAAGTTTAGCTTCTTCCAGGTAGTTGCCAATGAGTTGCAGCCCGACAGGCATGCCTTTGCTAAAGCCCACAGGAATACTGATAGCAGGTACGCCGGCAAGGCTGGCGGCAATGGTATAAATGTCCTGGAGGTACATGGACACTGGGTCGTTTGTTTTTGCGCCCAATGGGAAAGCGGTTCCCGGAGCAGTGGGTCCAACGATGACATCCACCTGCTCGAATGCTGATACAAAATCGTTTTTGATCAGCCGCCTGAGTTGTTGCGCCTTGCGATAATAGGCATCGTAATACCCTGCACTGAGAGCAAAAGCGCCCACCATAATCCTTTTTTTCACTTCGCTGCCGAAGCCCTCGCTGCGTGATCTCTTGTAGAGGTCTTCCAGGTTCACAGGGTTTTTGCAGCGATAACCATATCTGACACCATCATAGCGGGATAAATTTGCAGAACATTCGGCCGGTGCGATGACATAATAAGCGCTGAGACTGAACTTGGTGTGAGGCAGTTCAATTTCTAAAACTTCGGCGCCCATCTGTGCGAGTTCTCTGATGCCATCCATAACCAGATTTTCGACTTCCGGGTCTAGACCTTGTTTGAAATAGTCAGAGCAGATACCGATTTTCAGCCCGGACAATGGCTCAGAGAGTGCAGCGGTAAACTTTGGCACTGCAAGATTCAGACTGGTTGAATCTTTACTATCATGACCTGCCATGTGTTCTAGCAGAATGGCTGCATCTTCGGCAGTCCGTGTAAAGCATCCAGCCTGATCCAGGCTGGATGCAAAGGCAATCATTCCCCACCTTGATATTCGTCCGTAGGTTGGTTTCAGGCCGGTTAGTCCACACATGGATGCAGGCTGCCGAATGGAGCCTCCTGTGTCTGTTCCAGTGCTGGCTACACACAAAGACGCAGCCAGGCTTGCAGCTGATCCGCCTGAAGATCCGCCGGGGACCTTTGTCTCGTCCCAGGGATTGTGAACCGGGCCAAAATAACTGGTCTCATTGGAGGAGCCCATGGCAAATTCATCCATGTTAGTCTTGCCCAGTGTTACAGAGCCTGCGTGGCGCAGTTTTTCAATGCAGGTCGACGTATAGGGTGCGATAAAGTCAGCTAATATCTTTGAACCTGCCGTGGTGCGGATATCTTCGATGCAGAAGATATCTTTATGGGCCATGGGTATGCCTGTCAGCATGGTCTGTTGTCCTTTCGCCAGCGCCAGATCAGCGGCTTTGGCTTCCTCTAAAGCGACTTCAGGCGTGATGGTAATAAAGCTATTGATCTGGTTGTCGTGTTCAGCAATTCTGTTGAGGAAGTGCTGGGTTAACTCTGCTGCGGAAATCGCCTTATCCGTCAGCAGCTTATGTAGTTCCGTGATGGTGGCGTTATTTAAGTTCACTCTATAACCTTCGGTACCAGATAAAGCCCCTCTTCAAATAGCGGTGCTGCCTGACTGAACTTGGCTACCTGATTGACCTCGGTGACTTTATCCGAGCGCAACAGTTGTTCAGCTTCAAGAGGATGGGCCAACGGTTTTACACCATCACATTCAGCTGTATTCATAATTGCGACAAGTTCGAGGACTTCATTGATTGCCTGCAGCGTGCTGTCCCGACTTTCTGGGTCCAGAGACAGCTGCGCTAAGTCGCCTAGGACGCCAAGCTCTTGATTAGTTATCATAGGTAGAATCCCAGATTTTTGCTGGTTTAAAAGCGTGAAATGCTAATGCTTCTGGAAAGGATCTGCAAATCAAAGGCTTAAATTTAGCGTTATTATAAACTAGTCAGGCTTCAGAACATCTTGGATCGTTAATAATTGACCAAAAATATCTTCAATAACAGTGCCTTAAGGGTGTTTCCCCTTGTGCCTGGCAGCCTGTAAATGATACAGTTCACTGAGAGGCAAGGCCGTTTTTGTTGTGGCTCTGCTGCAATTATCTAAGCTGGACGATTGCCGGTTCTTCATTCGAGTTGTTTCATGTTTAAAAAAATCCGTGGGCTATTTTCAAATGACCTCTCCATAGATCTGGGTACAGCTAATACCCTTATTTATGCTCGTGAGAGAGGTATCGTACTCGATGAGCCTTCGGTGGTGGCGATAAGGCAGCACAATAACCAGAAATCGGTGGCAGCGGTGGGCAATGATGCCAAAAGGATGCTGGGTCGAACGCCTGGCAATATTACCGCGATCAGGCCTTTGAAAGATGGTGTTATTGCAGATTTTCAAGTCACTGAAAAAATGCTGCAGCACTTTATCAGGAAAGTGCATGAAAACAGCTTTATCAAGCCTAGTCCTAGGGTACT
>JAPKEK010000124.1 GCA_028822125.1 Pseudomonadales bacterium
GTTCAGCATCGTATGTCAGCTTGCTGTCGCCGATATCTTCCTGCTTATATTTAATCCCCATTTCGAAAGCTAGTTTCTTAGATCGGTCGCTATCCCAATCGAGCGCAAACTGCCAGCGGTCGACCAGCTTGTAGGCGCCATGGCCCTTGCTATCCAGGTCTTCGTATCGTTCAGGAAAGTAGTTCATGCGCATATTTAGTTTGGCGTGACTATTGAATTCCAGTTGCCTTGACGCAGACAAGGCAGAGCGAGTGAGCAGGCCGTCCAGATTCCAGTGCTGGCTAAAGGAAAAGTTGTCTCGAATTGAGGTGAAGTTTTCAAGACCAGACCGTTGCCTTTCCAGGCCGTAACTATAGCCCTTGGCATCATTTCTTTGCAGGTAACCAAAGTTATTAATCTGCAGGTTGCGATCAAAGAAATCCAGCGCGAGGCCATGTCTGAGTCCTCTTGACGGACGATAGGCGAGATCGGCAAATATCCCGTAGCCTTTAAATCCTTCTATATCACTGGCAAGCCCCTGTACGTCCGCTTCTATCTTGCCAGAGCCGGAAAGATAGTGACCATCAACGCCATGGGTGGTTGCGGTTTCCTCAGGATGACTGACCTGCGTGCTAATAAATCCAATCGAGCTTCTGCCATTGACGTGACCTCGTTCATAGAGCATACGTGCTGCACTGAAGTCTCTTCCGGTCTGGCGTATGCTGACGGATTGATCGTCGATGACGCCGTCGAAATCAGTCTCATTTTCAAAAGCGGTGAGCAATCCATAGCGCAAGGCACCTGTTTGGCCGGTTATTTTAACGGCGCCAAGCAGTTCACTCGGCTGGTTTCTTTCCAGACTGGTTAATAGCAGGCCCTCGTCATCCGGTGCTCTTGCCGGGCTACCGATGCGCCGGGTATTCAACAGGGTAACCGGCATTCTATGAGAACTGCCGTGGCGGGTGGTCGCTCTGGGAGAGGTAACGAAAATTTCCTGGCCTTCCAGGAAAAAAGGTCGTTTTTCGGGGTAAAAGGTTTCGTAGGAGGTCAGGTTGACGACAATATCATCCGATTCTACATTACCGAAATCGGGGTTGATAGAAGAGGTCACCTGAAAATTTGTGGTGGGCCTCCAGAAAATGTCGAAGCCGGCTTTTGCCTTAGCTTCGTGTTTCACGCCATCGAAACTGGTTGAAATAAAAGGGTAAAAAGTGATTTGCTGTTTGGGATTAACATCGGTAAAAACCACCTTATGCAAACGGGACATGAATAACCCGGTTGTTCGGGGAAGCGCCGGCACGCTCCAGGTTTGATTTTTCTGGGCAACGGCTCTTTGCAGGAAGATACCCATCGTCCTGGTATAGTTGGTGGAATCCGGCATCGACATCATTGACCAGGGCAGAAACATTTCCGCCGACCAGCCGTCTTTGAGTTGCGCTGTACCGGCGCGCCAGGGGCCGTCCCATTCACTACGGTACTGCCTTTCGGGGAGCACTGTACCATCCGACAGGCTGCCGCCCAGATTCACCCCGAACCAGTAGCCGTAGAGACCCTCACCTGATGTGTCCAGTGTGACCGACAGTCTGTCCCGGGTAAGCCAGGCATCTCGAGAGCTTAATCGTTCAATGAATGTATCCACTGCCTGTTCGTTCCAGCTACCTATATACAGGCCAGTTTCGGTATAAAAGATCTTCACCTGGGTTCTTAGAGAGGCCGGGATCAGCGTGTCAGGTTCGGTTACCCGAAAGCCATCAGTCCAGGGAATTTCAGCCCAGACCGCCTCATCGAGATGGCCATCAATCTTGATGTTTATCGAAGCTTCGACCCGCTTTACCGGGCGAGTTGGAAGCTGCTCTCGCACTGGTTCAGCCAGACAGACTATATTGATACTGGCGCACAGAATCCATAACGTCAGGGCCATTGCCTGCTTGATCATGAGTGGGTTTGCCAGCAGAGAGTTCGAGGTAAAGCGATTAAAGATGGGACGTCTGGTCGATTGTAATTACTATAATAATTCAAGTTGGCCTATATTTGCGGAATTAGTCGGGTGTCGAAAGATACCTTAAATAAGGCTGGAGTGCCATTAGTGTTTAGCGCATCGAAGCTGCCAACTTTTACGACACATGACTGGGGACCGAGTGCTGAATGGATCGCAGAATGGATTACTGAACGGTCTAATAGCTGCGCTTGATAATAAATTGTTGTAGGGGTATTTCTCCTTACCCTGTTATCGGTAGCAGCAGCGAGGGCGAAGTGCTGTCTAAATTGCAGCTGTTTTTTGATGGAGACGACCACCAGACGGGGCGAGAACTAGATTATTTGCCGGAGCTTCAAGCAGGGTGTATGCAAAGCCTTTGCAACTGGATATTATGCCTGTGTACGCGCATTCCCGGCGGCACTGCGGTGGCGTGCTAAGGGGTGTGATTATAGATCTTGCGCATCGTTGAGACGATGAAATTTTCAATATAGGAGTACCTAGAATGGCTTTAACAGCTTCGACAACAGAGGAATTACTTGTGGAACAGCGGGGTAGAATCGCTGTGCTTACCCTAAATCGCCCGGAGAGATTGAATGCAATTTCACGCGAAATGCTGGATGAATTGTCTGCTAAAGTTACAGAAGCCAATAAGGATCCGGAAATCCGCTGTATTATCCTGACCGGTGCCGGGAGGGGATTCTGTTCGGGCCTGGATTTAATCGGTGTCGGTGAAGGTAATATTGGCGGCGAACAGGCATCAGAGGGCAATCGTCCACCCCGTCAACTATTTGATCTGCGTGATGCGCCCATCAATGTTATGTGGAATGTTGATACGCCGATTATATGTGCCTTAAACGGAGCAGCCGCGGGTTACGGCATGGACATCGCATTACTTTGCGATATTCGCATAGCAGCAGATAATGCCAAGATGGCCGCCGTGACAGCAAAACGGAACGTCGTTCCTGAAAGTGGCGGTACCTGGTTATTACCCAGGTTGATCGGCTGGGCCAAAGCGGCGGAACTGTACTATCGTGCCAGAACAGTAGGTGCACAAGAGTGCCTGGAGTTAGGCCTGGTTAACACCATTGTGCCGGCCGAAGAATTAATGGCGACCGCAATGCAGTGGGCCGAGGAGATTGCAGACAATGCGCCGATGGCAGTACAGACGACAAAAAGAATGATGAGAATGGGGCTGGAAGAGTCTTACGACACTGCGGTAGATCATTTGATGGTTCATCTGGGCGGTATGTTTCATAGCGAAGACTTCAAGGAAGGTGTTCAGGCATTTATCGAAAAACGCAAACCCGAATTTACAGGACGTTAATGCTCTTGGGTCTAATGGGCTGCCAGGTATTTCCAGTGGTAGTAGATCCTGACCAGGCGGATTCAGCCTTGTATACGCTGCTAACGGTTCAAGCTAGCAGCCCCAAGTCGGGCATTTAGCCAGGGGTTACTCTATTGCCGGTGTCGCCGCGCGGGGACCTATGGGCCCAACAGAGAACACTTTGCGTGTCTACCTCGAAACACGGGCCACAGCGGGTCGCCAGCATGGGCCAGAAGTCGTCTGGCAGGCGCCGGGCTTGGTTGCCAGGGCTCGGGTAAAGTTTGAACCAATCGTTTGAACCAATAATATGAACAGGAACGATCGAGCATAGACGCGAATCAGTTAATTACCCCACTGGTCGAATGCGCTCAACCTGCTTTTTTGTATGGGGGCCCCATTTTTGCAACGAGTTTTGAGACTATTGCTGACTGCCGGTAGATTGATTTTGCGTGGCTGAAAGTCTTAAATCCATCGATGCCATGGTAGGCGCCCATGCCGCTGGAACCAACGCCGCCAAATGGGAGGTTTTCCTGAGCGACGTGCATGATGACATCATTGACGGTAACGCCACCTGAAGTCGTTTTTTCCAACACAGCCCTTTCCTCCTGTGCACTTTTGCCGAAATAGTATAGACCCAGTGGTCGATCGTGATTGTTCACATAGTCGATGGTTTCATCGACACTCTGGTAAGACTTGACTGGTAGAATCGGTCCGAATATTTCCTCCTGC
Organism: Pseudomonadales bacterium; assembly: GCA_028822125.1. Lineage (GTDB taxonomy): Bacteria > Pseudomonadota > Gammaproteobacteria > Pseudomonadales > Azotimanducaceae > UBA9926. The sequence continues at coordinate 4,011 of JAPKEK010000124.1, forward strand.
ATTACCAGCATGTCGTCGGTGGGGTCGATTATCAGGGTAGGCGGAATCTTATGGTTTTCCTGTTGCGAGAAATCTTCCTCAGCCGGGTTGATTGTTATCACCTTGGCCCCCTTTTCCTCCGCGTCGCTGACATAGTGGTTAAGCCTCTCAAAATGTCGGTCGTTGACGACCGAAGTGTAATCAGGATTGTCTTTTATCTGGGGGTACATGTCGGCAATTGAAGCCTGGGCTGCGGCAACAAATTCATCTCTGCTTTCCGCCGGCAGCATTACGTAATCCGGTGCCAGGCAGATCTGTCCAGCATTCATGGTTTTGCCCGTCATGACATTTCTGGCGGCCAGTGCCATATCCGCACTGCGTCCGATTATCACAGGAGATTTCCCTCCGAGTTCTAAAGTTACCGGCACCAGATTGTCTGCTGCAGACCGCATTACATGGCGGGCAATGGCGGTTGCGCCGGTGAACAACAGGTGATCAAAGGCCAGGCCACTGAAGCTGCTACCCACTTCAGAGCCACCGGTGAAAACAGCCAGCTCATCTCTGTCGAATGCGGCCTCCAGTGTAGTCTTCATCAGTTCTGATGTTATAGGGGTAAACTCTGATGGTTTAATCATAGTTCGATTACCCGCACCGAAAATGCCGGCAAGCGGAGAAAATGTGAGTTGTACAGGGAAGTTCCACGGACTGATGCAACCGACTACGCCCAGCGCCTGGTACTCAATGTGGCTTCTGCCGCCAAGCAGATTAAACGGGAAGGTGGTTGATCTCTTTTCCGGTCTCATCCAGTGGCGCAGATGCTTGATGGCATGCTTGAGCGGGCCAATAGCGCCATCGATATCAGTGAGTTTGGATTGCTGCATACTCCGATTACCGAAGTCCTCTGACATAGCCTCACAGAACTCGCTGGAATTGTTCTCAAGCACGTTGATGGCTCTTTTCAAGCGGTCAATTCTAACCTCCGCCGGGACTGCTCCAGCAGCAATATGTGCTGTTTTCTGCAGTTCCAGGGTTTTGCTCATTGTATTGTTACTGCTTAGGCTAGATTCCTCCATAGCTGGTTTCCTTTTTTATTTGGGCGGCTCCGGATATAGAGCATATACGAAAGCATCGTGGTTTTCGTCCGTGCTGACCATTCTATTGCTGGTTAGGCCTTCAAATTTTGCTTTTACGTTGATAGCCACCTGGCGGCTGGCCGGGTTGCGCGTCGACATGACAATCTCAAGTTTTTTAAAGATTAGAAATTTTTCGCTATACCTGAATAAGCCGGTAGCTGCTTCGCTGGCGTAACCGCGGCTACAATACGCTGAGTGGATCCAGTAGCCCAGGTTAGCAGTGTCTGCCTTATCAACTATATTCAGGCCCACGCTACCTATGAGTTCCCCTGATAATTTTTCAATAATTGCGAAAGTAAAATGCTCCGCTGTTTGCCATTTACTGATTGCCTGGTGGATCCAGGCAGTCGCATCTTTTAAGTCATAGGCCGGGTGGCACCAGGTCATAAATCGGGATAGTTCGCTATGTGATGCTTGAACTGCCTCATTGATGAGGATGTCATCTTCAGGGACAAGGGCTCGGACCAGCAGGCGTTTTGTTTCAAAAGTTTCGGGCGGATTTAACTGGATATTCATAACAAAGGCCTTCTTGGAGTGAAGATGAGGTGTTGGGTTATCTGCATCCTAGGATATCCCGCAGTTCATGTTAAACTTGCCGCTTCGCTAAAAGGGTGGTTAAAGTCGTGGGAAAGAATTTATACCAAAAGATCTGGGAAAACCATGTTGTCGGGCAACTCGCCAGTGGGCAGTATCAGCTTTTTATCGGCCTGCATCTAATACATGAGGTAACGAGTCCACAGGCATTTGGAATGCTGCGGGATAAAGGCCTGCGAGTGGCTTATGCTGAGCGCACTTTTGCCACAGTGGACCATATTATTCCCACAACGGATCAGTCCCGGCCACTCAAGGATGATATGGCTGAGAAAATGATTCAGGTGTTAAGCGATGCCAGCAGCGACAATGGCATTGAATTTTTTGCCCCAAACTCAGGGCGGCAGGGCATTGTTCATGTCGTGGGACCTGAGCTTGGGCTTACCCAGCCGGGTATGACAATCTGTTGTGGCGATAGTCATACCTCGACTCATGGTGCTTTTGGTTGTATCGCACTCGGTATTGGCACCAGCCAGGTAAGAGATGTCCTTGCCAGCCAGACACTGGCCATGGATCCGCTTAAAGTGCGAAGAATACGGGTTGAAGGAAGTTTGTCTGCCGGTGTCACGGCAAAGGATGTGACGCTTCATATTATTCGTACCCTGGGCGTCAATGGAGGTGTTGGGTTTGCCTACGAATATGCAGGCGAGGTCATTGAAGCCATGTCCATGGAAGAGCGCATGACGGTCTGTAATATGAGTATCGAAGGTGGCGCTCGATGTGGCTATATCTGTCCTGATGACGTGACCATAGAGTATTTACGAGGTCGCGAACGAGTTCCGGTTGGTGCAGAGTTTGAGGCAGCAACAGAAAAGTGGCTTTCCTATCGCAGCGATGCAGATGCTGCGTTCGATGATGAAATCCTGATCCAAGCTGATTCAATTCAACCTACCGTGACCTGGGGTGTGACACCGGGTCAGGCGATATCAGTAACGGAATTAGTTCCAGACCCAGATGAGGCATCCGGTCTCGACAGGAATTTGATATCGG
>JAPKEK010000125.1 GCA_028822125.1 Pseudomonadales bacterium
GTGCCAATGCTTCCGAAGAACATCTCAAGGCACTGGCTCGCAAAGGGGCCATTGAAATGATACCGGGTACATCCCGGGGTATTAAACTACCTGATTCTCCTGGTATTCCTATCGTTGGACGGGTGGCTGCAGGAAACCCGATCCTTGCCCAGGAGCACATCGAAGACCACTGTGAAATTCCCTCAAATTTCTTTAACCCCAGAGCTGATTACATGCTTGTCGTTAAGGGAGACAGCATGATTGAATGTGGCATCATGGAGGGTGACCTGCTCGCCGTTCATAAAACTCATGCGGCCAACAATGGTGATATTGTGGTGGCCCGTATTGAAGATGAAGTCACGGTAAAACGATTTCGAAAGGGCCAACAGAGCTATCAGATCACATTATTACCAGAAAACGGTGATTACAGCCCCATCGAAGTCGATCTACGCAGCCAGGATTTCGCGATTGAAGGCTTGGCTGTCGGTGTTATTCGACACTAGTCGGTTCCTTGCTGCTTTTCTTTTTTCGGCGCTTAGTCGGTGCCTTCCGCTTTGCCTTGGTCGGCTGAGTCTCTACCCATTGTCCACCCTCATAGTCGGCCCGCCAACCCGATAATTTGCCCTTGGACAATTCAGTAACGACGTAATGGAGTTTTGTTGACCTGGCAAATTTGACCAGAGCCCTTCTACCCACAGCGTCCTGGGCTGGCGCTCTCATCAGAAACTGATACTTTGGGTCAATTTCATTCTGGTGTGGTATTAACTCATCCACATAGGGCGCCCGGGTTTCCCGGTTTTTTGGAAACTGGCTGGCCGCCAGAAACATACCTGCAGCACCGTCACGAAGCAGATAAGTATCATCAACTTTCTCGCACTTCAGCTCGGGCATGGGAACCACATCCATTTTTGGCGGTGCAGCTTCGCCATTTCGCAACAGCTTGCGAGTGTTTTTACATTCTGGATTAGTACATCCAAAGTATTTTCCAAAACGTCCTGTTTTCAACTGCATTTCTGCGCCACATTTATCGCACTCAAGCAGAGGCCCATCGTAGCCTTTTATCCGAAATGAACCTTTCTCGAATTCAGAACCACTACAATCAGGGTTATTACCACACAGATGCAGCCGGGTTGTTTCATCGATCAGGTAGGCACTCATGGCAGTCTGGCATTTATCACAGCGATGCTTGTTCAGAAGAATTCTTGATTCTTCCTCGTCATCACCATTAGCGCTCACCACCTCATCACCGGATATCAGGTTAATGGTTGTCTTACAGCGTTCTTTTGGCGGCAGGTTATAGCCTGAACAACCCAGGAAGACACCTGTACTGGCGTTGCGCACATTCATGTCCCTGCCACATTGTGGGCAAGCCAGATTAACCACCGAAGGTAGGTTTGGTCGCATGCCTTTTTCTGGATCCCCTGCGGTCGTCAACTTATCAGAGAAATCGGTATAAAAACGATCCAGTATTACTTTCCAGTTGGTCGTCCCATTGGATATCTGATCCAAAGATTCTTCCAGTTTTGCGGTGAAGCCATAATCAAGCAGATTCCCAAAACTTTCATTAAGACGGTCAGTGACTAATTCACCGATCTTTTCCGAATAAAACCGTCGATTATTTAAGGTGACGTAACCCCGATCCTGAATAGTAGTAATAATCGAAGCATAAGTTGACGGTCGGCCGATACCTTTTTTTTCTAGCTCTCTGACCAGAGACGCCTCACCGAAACGGGCGGGGGCCTTGGTAAAATGCTGGGTGGGCTGTAGATCCTGTAAGGTCAGCTGACTGCCAATCTTAAAATCGGGTAATTCCTGATCATCTTCTTTTTTCTGGGATGTGTTCTGGACCACGGTATAACCATTAAAGCGCAGGATCCTGCCCCTGGCTCTGAGTTCCATATCACCTGCTGTGACCGTAACCGCTGTACTCGTGTATTCAGCATTGGGCATCTGACAGGCGACAAACTGACGCCATATCAATTCATACAACCTCTCGGTATCTCTTTCCTGACCATTTAATGCAGTCGCACGAACATGTACATTCGACGGGCGAATGGCTTCGTGGGCCTCTTGTGCGCCTTCTTTACTGGAATACGCACGCGCCTTTTCCGGCAGGTATCGATCACCAAATTCAGCAAGGATAAGGCCGCGGCAATCATCAACAGCATCTGCGCTGAGATGGGTTGAGTCGGTACGCATATAGGTGATGTAACCTGATTCATACAAGCGCTGGGCCAGCATCATGGTTTTCTTAACACCAAAGCCGAGTCTGTTACTGGCTGCCTGCTGCATTGTGGAAGTAATAAACGGTGCACTAGGCCTCGTCTGAGTCGGTTTATCTTCCCTGTTGCTAACAATGAACCCAACACTTCTTAAATGCAGCAGCGCCGCGTCAGTGACTTCCTTAGTGTTGGGACGAAAGGCCTTACCCTTGTCGCGCATGACCTGGAATCTGGTTGCAGTGTCGGACTCACCCAGCAAAGCATAAACTTCCCAATACTCCTCAGGAACAAAAATCCTGATTGCCCGCTCTCTTTCAACCAGCAGTTTCACCGCGACCGACTGGACTCTTCCTGCGGACAACCCTCTGGCAACCTTCTGCCAAAGCAGCGGACTCAACATATAGCCGACAACCCGGTCAAGAAATCGCCTCGCCTGTTGCGCATCGACACGGTGCTGATCAATCTCACCCGGATTCTCAAAGGCTGCCTGAATCGCTTTCTGGGTAATTTCGTTGAATACCACACGCTTATATCTTTCGGCTGAGCCGCCAAGCGCTTCCTTGAGATGCCAGGCAATAGCCTCACCCTCTCTGTCCATATCTGTCGCTAGATAAATCTCATCGGCAGACTTGGACAATTTGCGGAGTTCAGAAACAACTTTTTCCTTACCTGGAAGGATCTGGTATTGCGCTCGCCAATTATCTGTAGGATCCACACCCATCCTATTAATTAACCGCTTATGTGCCTTTTTTTTCTGGTAGGCGGCTTTTTTGGTGGGCTCCATCTTTCTCGTTTTTGCTGCCTCTGCAGCACGTGCTTTCGGGTCGACGGGCTCGCCGGAGCCACTCACGGGCAAATCACGTATATGCCCGACACTGGATTTAACGATGAAATCTTTGCCAAGATAGCGGTTGATTGTCTTAGCTTTGGCAGGTGATTCGACGATGACTAATGTTTTGCCCATACGACTACTGTATCTCTAAACACGAATTTCAATGGCTTTGTCGGGTCACAGGCTAACCTATTAGTTCTCAATATTTCAATCCTCATGATAAAATTTAATAGCAAGAAGCTAAAAAACTGAGGCCCAAAGCACTTTGCAACGCATTTGTAATACAAAACTTCGGGCCCGGGTGCCCGGGTTAGTGCCTCCAGCGGTTACGGTTGGTCGCGCATCTTCAACCTGCTTATCCCGGCAACGGCCACCAGAGCTTCAGCTATCGGACCAGTTTATGCAGTCATCAAGAAAAGAAAATATGATTTCAGCCTGACAGGCATCTCCGCTTTCAATCCAATGTACACTGACAGCACGGTTTTTTTCGGTCACCGACACAACTGACTCCGGCAGATACTCCAGTTTTTCTGCCAGAAACAATTTCAAAGACTGCGCATTCTGCAGAGCAGGTTGTTCTTGCCATTTCCACTTGCCGGGTAACGCATCATCTCCTTCATCAGCCTTAAGCACCGACCATGAAATTGCCGGTAAATCATGTCTGGACTGGGGGCGCTTTCTATAGCGCCTATAGGCCGCCACTTTAATCACCGGCGTCATTGGCCGTCCAGACCCTGATATCCTTTTTACCGCTTGCGCAGCATGATCAGGTATGGTCGTTAATTCAACGCCGATACCTCGGCTCATGGCTATTTTGCGTACCTTCATGAGTGCACGCTGCTCCTCATTAGGCAGAATTGAAATGATCGGCACCACCACAAACAACAGGACGAGGCCGATCAAAATATAGATCATCATGTAGGCCACCTGGTTAGTCTGTTGTCCGCTACGGCCAGTAAATGGTCCTTTGTTGAACCAGATCGCTCATGATGAAACAGGTCAGCCCGGTCCCTCAATATTCTATTGTTTAAGCTCATCACTCATTGCCCTATTGTTTAAGCTGAGATTACTGTGTAAATTTGCTTATAACAGCCTCATTTTGCAGAAGGTGACCTGTATGGAAAGCACATTTACCCACATCCTGATAGCGGTCGATCTCACCGAGGACGCTCGGAATGTTGCCAAAAAAGCGTGCGCTTTACGAACTGTATTTGATTGCAAACTCAGTTGCACCCACGTCATAGAACCCCTTAGTCTCGCCTATGGGGGTGATGTCCCCATGGATTTATCGACAATCCAGGATCAGATTCAGAATACTGCAAAAAGCCACCTGCAGGAATTTGCCACTAGCTTGAGTATTCCAAAAGAAAACCAGCATCTTGTTTTTGGTAGACCCGAGACTGAAATTCATTCTCTGGCTTCAGAAATCAATGCTGATCTGATCGTGGTTGGCAGTCATGGCCGACATGGTCTGGCACTGCTGCTGGGGTCGACAGCCAATGGTGTGCTGCATGGATCTCCCTGCGATGTTCTGGCGGTTCGTGTCGGTAACTAGCCGACTCGACTGAACTCGGTATAACATCGGTCAGATGCTTAAGCTATTTCATATCCCGACCTGATGAGACTAACGGCGTGAGACATCTAAGAATTTTCGTTATTGGCTGCTGCCTTTGCCTGACTGAAACAGCTCAGCTAGTTGTATTGGCTGATGAACAAAACAGTCCTGATAACGCTGGCACTGCTGTGCACGGAAAGTCCTCTGAACCGGCTTCAACTGTCCACAACCTGCTGATTAACAGTACTGACCAAAGCGTAAACTCGCAGCGTTACAAACAACGGCAACGCTATAGGGAAACAATCAATGCCATCCGAATGGGTAGCCGAAGAAAAACGGAATTGTTGAAAAAGGAATTGCTGGGTTACCCACTACTACCTTATATCGAACTTGAGCTAATCAAAGTTGGCCTGAGACGAGCTAAACCCGAAACTATTCAACGATTCATTGATACCCACATTGATTCACCCATAGGTGAACAATTACGCAGCCAATTCCTGAACCAGCGCATGGCGCGAAATCGCTGGCATGACTATCTGGCCTTATATCGAAAGGAATCCGCCACGACGAAACAGCACTGTTACCATGTTGATGCGGTCTGGCAGAGTGGCCGTCAGCAGGAGGCCAATGAACTCGCTGTTGCGCTGTGGTTAAGCGAGCGCTCCATGCCGAAGCAATGTGATCCAGTGTTTAGTCGGCTTCGTCGAGCAAACGGTATCAGTCAGGCACTAGCCTGGCAGCGATTTGAGCTGGCTGTGATTGCCAATGAAGCCGTGCTAGCAAGATACCTGATGCGCTTTCTCAACACGAAAACAAGCCAGACTGCGCAGCAACTATACGAGCTGTATCGAAACCCGCGCCGCCTGACCGGTCGCGCGCGCTACGATTTCCGCGACCCAATGCAGCAGAAAATTCTGTCAGCAACCTTTGAGAAGCTGGCCAGGATCGATCCCGAAAACGCTTTAAAAGAATTAAATACCCATCGACAGCAAGATGCCTTACCGCAGACCCTTGCAAACGATCTGTACGCCCTGGTCGGAATACATCTGGCCCAGAAGGGCAAGATGGCTGAAACCTTGGAACAACTTCCGCTGGCGTTAAGAGCGCATCCGAAGCTGGTTGAAGCCCGAGCCAGATTTACCATTCGAAATGAGGACTGGGGTGAGACCCTGGTTTTGCTGAATCTGCTACCCGAGCATTATAAAAATAAACCTGTGTGGAAATATTGGCGGGCCATCAGCCTGCTTAGCAACACTGAACCCACCGAACAGGCATTGGCCAGGTCCATCTTGGAGGATTTGTCCTTGCTGCGGGATTATTATGGTTTCCTGGCTGCTGCCAGGCTGGACAGACCACAACAACTACAGGAAGAAATAAAGCCAATTAACGCTGAGGGCGTTGAGAACCTGTTAGCCACGCCGGCAACTGAGAGGGTCAGAGAGCTAATTGCACTGGGAGCCATAATCCAGGCTCGCAGAGAATGGTTCCATATGACCCAGGACTTTACGACCAGAGAGCATCAGATCACTGCGGTTATTGCCAGGCGCTGGCGCTGGCACGATATGGCCATCCGGGCTTATGCTCAGGCCAAAGCATGGAACGAGCTGGACGGCCGTTTCCCGCTTGCCTATCCTGAACATTTTTCGTCAAACGCCCTCCTCTCTGGCATCCCGCTATCGTTGAGTCTTGCCGTCGCAAGAAAGGAAAGTGCATTCTGGCCTGACGCCAGGTCAACGGTTGGGGCTTTGGGATTAATGCAGCTCATGCCTGCAACTGGCAAACTGGCAGCTAAACACTTCGGCATCAGAGCTGATAAAGGCCTTGACCTGACAGACCCGGTGTTAAATATCCGCCTGGGTTCCTGGTACCTGGGCGAGTTGATTCGCCGTTTTGACAACAATCGCATCATTGCACTGGCGGCCTACAACGCGGGACCCACCAGAGTCTCTCGGTGGTTGAATCGCGCATTACCGATTGATATCTGGATTGAATCTATTCCCTACCCAGAAACACGGGACTATGATCAGACGACGCTGGTTTATGCTGCCATCTACGCTGACAGGCTCGGACATAAGCA
>JAPKEK010000126.1 GCA_028822125.1 Pseudomonadales bacterium
ATCCAGGTGATTCTCCTAAAGATTCGGGCAGAAGCCGGTAGGCGTCTGCCCGAATCTTTAGGAGAATCACCTGGATTAAGTTACACGCCCTAGCCAAGAAACCTTATTTTACAGTAGGAGAAATTGATGTGTGATAACGATACGGTAGCTGAGTCGGAGATCTATCTGAGAAATTTGTCGAGGCGGCAATTCAACACGTTAACGGCTGGGGTGGCTGTTGCTGCTTTATTGCCAGGCAATGCAAGCGCACTACAGGTGCGAGGTTCTGATGTTGAAGTAACCACCCCGGATGGTACAGCAGATGCTTTTTTCGTACATCCGGCACAAGGAAAGCATCCTGCAGTGCTGATCTGGCCTGATATCCTGGGATTGCGGCCCGCGTTCCGTGGTATGGCAACCCGGCTTGCGGAATCAGGCTATGCTGTGCTGGTGGTTAACCCATTTTACCGGGATGCTCGATCGCCAGTGGTCTCAGAAGGTGCAAGTTTTCGGGACCCAGAGACTCGCGCTAAAATCCTGCCTTATGCCAGGCGCCTTTCTGCCGAAACCCATTTTACCGATGCGGCTGCTTTCATAGCATTTCTGGATGCCCAGGATGCGGTCGATGCGCAGAGAAAGGCCGCCACCATGGGTTATTGTATGGGAGGGCCCATGGTGATGAGAACGGCCGCAATCGCGCCGGACAGAATAGGTGCAGGCGCCTCTTTTCATGGTGGTGGCCTGGTTACAGCCGACCCCGATAGCCCTCATCTACTCGTGCCGAAAATGAAGGCGCGGTTTCTTATTGCCGTGGCTGAAAATGATGATAAGCGTGCACCGGAGTCCAAAGTGACGTTAGCAGAGGCCTTTACAGGATCTGATTTGAAAGCCGAGATTGAAGTCTATGAAGGTGCCATGCACGGTTGGTGTCCGCCAGATTCGCGAGTTTACAATCAGCCCCAGGCAGAGCGAGCCTGGGCGCGTCTGCTGGCACTCCTCGAGGATGCGCTTTAGGGGGCTCTTTCTTAGCCACGGGTTGAGTCGAGCGCGGGCTCAGACCAATCCCTGGTTGAACTGTCCTGCTGATCAGAACCTTTTTAATCAAGACCTTTTAATTAGGACTACCTGGCCGTTATGGCTTCAATCTCAACGAACATCAGTGGTCTCACCAACCCAGCTATCTGAACGGCTGACCGAGCAGGCAGATTAGGTTGTTCCTTGGTTCCAAAATACTGCACGTAGGCTTCCATAAATCCGGCGAAGTCCATGGCATTGTCATTTGCAGGGTCGCCCACCAGAAATACGGTTAACTTGATGATATTCCCCATGGTCATTCCTTGGGATTCAAGGTTCTGTTTGATACGTTCGAACACACTGGTCGCCTGTGTCTTGGTATCACCATAAAAGGCCGGAGTGCCTGGTTTTGCGGTTTTATCGGCAGGCCCGGGCACGGTACCACTGTGGAAAGTAATGCTCGTTCCTGCGGGGACTTCCACGGCAGATGCGATGGGGAAGGTTGAGTTATTAGGTAGTGGGTGCCGAATAACGTCGGCAAATGCGCTGCCAGATAACCACACGGTAAAAGTCGCAAGTATCAATAATTTTTTTTTCATCGTTTTTTCCTGGTGAGGTGGTAACTAGTTTAGATTGCTGGGTTTGTTTATTTTGCATTGCCTGGGACCGGTAGCGACTGAATGTAGCGCACCACATCCCGCATGGATGCATCATCAGGTAGGCTATTCATCATCAGTTTCATCTGCTGCCCGTAACCATCATCCGGATGGGATCCCCGAGCGCCAGAACTAAAATTCCGGAGTTGGCTGAGCAGATACCAATCGTTCTGGCCTGCCAGGGCTGGGCTTCTTAAGGTTGCATTTCCCTGGCCTTGGTCGCCGTGACAGGTTGCACAGTGAGCATACAGCTTACCGCCTTTGGTGGCATCGCCGGAAATTGTGGCTGGAGTCGCATCTACAGGCCATTGAATGATCCATTGCACCAGGGCATCGATTTCGTTATGGGACAGATAGTCTGCCATGGCCTTCATCTCCCGGCCATTTTCATCGCTGGCGTGAGTGCCGCGATAGTCTTTTTGAAAGCCTTGAAGCTGGTCACGAATATACCAGGTTTCCATCCCAGCAATTTTAGGCGCACCAATGACCTCGTTACCTCTGCCATCAACGCCGTGGCAGGTAACGCATATAGCCAGTTTAGCTGGCCTTGGATCGCTCATAGCATGTAATGATAAAAAGGTCAGAAGCCAATAAACCAGCCCTTTAAGAAGCAGTATCTTCATGATTGTTTAGCTCGTTTTTACTCGTTCACGTTGATCTATTTCATTGATAGCAAAATGAGCAGAACTCACGGCACCTTCCTGCCACGCAGCATGATAACTGATTTGATCACCTATCATAAAATGGCGACCACTTGCTTGCTGCAGGGTTTTGAAATGCGAATTTCGCGCTTGTTGTGACCAATGTGAATCGCAGCCCAGCATATGATTCATGCGGTGCCAGGGCACGGTGACGCCAGCGCTAAGATGCTTTCGATAGTCAGGGTGTACCTGCTCTCCCTGTGACAGCGCCTTTTCAATTCTGTCTTCATGTTTGAGTTCTCCCCACATCTGGCCATTTTTATTGCCAAATACGTAAGCTCCAAGGATGATGCCCTTTTTCTTATGTATGCCATGAGACGGATACCATATTTGTTGAATGTCCTGATTGGTCCAGGAAAAACCACCATAGATTGATTGCTTTTCCCAGAATCTTTCGTTTGCCTGAAAACCAATTTTGGTCAGCTTACCTCGGCCCGGTGCTTTCAGGCCTTCAACATAGCGGGTCGGGAAATTGTGTATCAGGCCAGTAACCAAATGTGTCGGTATACTATTCAGGCAGTAGTCGGCTTCCACCTGTTTACGTTTACCTTCATGTTCATACTCCACCGCAATACTTTCGCTTCGATTCATAATGGATCTAACCTGGGCGCCGGTTGTTACCTGATGGCCAACCTTTTTCATGAAAGCCTTAACGATCATATCCATACCGCCAACAGGTTGCAGCAGCGGGCTACCCTGGTCCGCGCCTTCCGCCCAATGCATTCGGAAGCGCCAGAAATCAGCCTTCAAAAGCTCTGAAAAATCATAAACGCCTTTCTTGATCGCCGGCATCAACATCCCGCCGGACTGGAGTCCTGCCCGAGTAGATCCTTTGTACAGGTGGTTTTTTGATAAGTCGCCATAGCTCTTAAGGAAATCCAGTAGAAGCCCTGCGTCTAATTCTGAAAAAGGTTTATCAAGGTCTTCTGGTGCGATTGATTTGGCCATCAATTCGGTCATGAAACCCCTGGCATCGGCCAGATACTCCTTACTGCGAACGGGTTTACCTTGATTGAATTTCGGGTCCTGGACCCAGGCATTGCGATTATCATTTTCAAAGATTTCAAGTTCAACACCCAGCTCTTTGCAATAAGACAATATCTTGTGGTGGGTATGAGGAATTCGTGCCGCACCTGCGTTCATGTACAGGTGTGGCGCCTGATCAAATTGACATTGCTGGGGGTTACCGATTTCATCAATAAAATCGCCATGGCGTACGGTAAAATTCCGACCCCCGGGCCGGTGTGATGCTTCCAATATAATGCATTGGTAACCCGCCTTTGATAGCTCATAGGCCGAGGTCAGGCCGGATATTCCGGCTCCAAGGATAACCACTTTGCGGTTCTTGCCTGCAAGAGGAGCCAGCTGCGGCGTGACCGAGTGCTCGATAACAGGCGTCATTCCCAGGGCAGTGGTAACCTGAAAGACAGCTGCTGAGCCGCCTGCCGCGCCAACCAGATTCAGGAAATCCCGCCTTGAAAGTACCTTATCCATTTTTGTTATTATTCAAAACATATTTCTTAACGGCCCGGGGTCCAACCTCTGCGCCATAAATATTACCCATGGCATCTACAGCAACCCCTTCTGCCGCGCTGGTACCTGAGTTATCAGGGTCAGGCTCAGGGTCTGGGATAAAATGCGTAACGAACCCCGTTTTAGCGCTGCCTATGCGGATCCCACGTTTGTAGCCGCCATTGCGCCTTGTATTTGACTCAGAGTCTGCGCTATACAAAATATCGTTAGCGTCAATGAATAGCCCACTTGGGCGGCCAAATTGAGTCCAGGTCGTTATATGGTTTCCTTCCTGATCAAAGATTTGAATACGACTGTTTCCCCTATCGCCTACAAATAGGCGGCCTTGTGAATCCATGGCTAAGGCATGGGGGTCCTTAAATTCATTTTTGCCTCCCCCTGAGCTTCCCCAGGATTTCAAAAATTCCCCCTTGGAATTAAATTTGACTACCCGATTGTTGACCGGCTCATCAGGTGCTGAGCCATGACCATCGACAACAAATATATTGCCATTGGGTGCGACCAGCACATCAGATGGTTTACGAAACCGGGTTTCTCCTGTTCCTGATTTGCCTTTTTCGCCGAGGGTTAATAAAAGTTCACCTTCTGCGCTGAACTTATAGATGACGTGTCCCCAGCCTTGAGGAACTGGCGCGTAGCCTACTGCATCCGCTACCCACACGTTGCCCTGCGGATCGACATGCAGGCCGTGAGGCCAGGCAATCATACCCGCACCAAAACTTCTTATCAGGGTTCCGCTTTTATCGAACAATAAGACCGGATCCAACTCGCTGCCAACGCAGCTATTGGCACCACAGCGTTCTGCTATCCAGATGTGCTCACCATCAGGTGCTGGGTAGATAGCACTGGTTGCACCCCATTGCCTGCCGTCTGGCAATTTTGCCCAGCCTTCAATCGTGGTAAATGGGTTGGGCGCGTGGTTTTCTGCTTTGGATAATGCGGGCAGCCAGGCTAAAGAAAAAACCATCAAGTATCGAACTAATATAAACACTGCTTCTCACCTTTATTTAAGAGTAAGGCCCTGTATGTCTTTGTTGAGAAGGGCTATGGGTTAAGTAGCTACTGTCTCATTTGCTTCTCGGCAACGCAAATAATCTGAGCACCTGAAGTTTAATATGAAGTATCGGAATTAGAAATAAGCTGATAAAAGCTGCCATCGATCCAGCGTCCAGTGCAGTCCTGTATGGGCAATAACAAGAGAAACGATTATTAGAATCAATCGCTCCTGTTTAAGCTGTCGTATAAAAATAATCGGTGGTAGTGCCAGCAATATGACGAACAGTTGTCCCAACTCGACCCCAAGGTTAAATCCAAATAATCCGGTCCAGAGATGGCTGCCCGAATACTGCAGTGATTGCGATAGGCCAAAGGAGAATCCAAAGCCGTGTACCAGGCCAAAAACGAGTCCGAATATCCATCGACTGTGGTGTTCTTTGGTGACTAGGTTGTCGATGGCGAGAATCAGGATTGACAGGGCAATCAGTAATTCTATGGCATCTGGAAACCACAGAGAGGCAGGCTGGAATCCCAGTACAGCCGATGCCAGCGTAACTGAATGGCCTAGGGTAAAAGCCGTAATTACCATGATTAGTAACCGCTTGCTGAGCATAGGCACCAGTAGTGCGGCTAGAAACAGCAGGTGATCGATGCCGCTCAGAATGTGTAAGAAGCCCCGGTAGACAAATCTAATTATGACCTGTAGCGGATCGGGGTTCAGGGATAATAAACCTGGATCACCGACATAGTCATACTGATATTCAGTTCCGTTTCTATCGGTGAATGTCACAGCGGACGAGGTCTTCTGTCCCAGTCCAGAAAGACTCGGTTCCAGATCAAAGATGGTCTCAGGGTTCTTGAGCAGGTAATTAACCCGAACGTTTATATAAGCCTGGCGCCAGAACAGAATCGTATCATCCGGCAGTAGCGGTGTATTAAATTGCTGTATTGCGGTTTCATAGCGTGCAAAGGAGTTATCAGAGGGTAAAGAAATTCTGAGTTTTTCCTTAGTCGCCGGGTTTAGCCTTGTCTTGCCCTGGTATAGCTTAATCTCATCTAGAACCCAGAGATTGATTGCTTCTTGAATCATTGGCAGAGATTCAGAAAAATTGAGATAACCGGGTCCCCGTAAAGAAAAGTCCACGTCTCGCATTGCTTCAAGTGGTACACGCACCAGTAAATCAAGATTGTTGCCATCCTCGTGGATGAGGATTTTGAGCTGAACCCGTTCGGGGATCTCGTGGGCTGATAATGGCCCGATAGCGAGGAGATAATTTATTACCAGCATAGCCGCAAGGTAAATACTTCTTCTCAGTAGCAGGTAAAACTTCATATGAACGAGTATAAACGGCGTTTTCATGTCAGTATACTGATCTTAGATATTGAGAGTTTCGATGTCGGCTTCTGATGCGATCTGGGTCCACCAATTCATTAATAAAAGGTACGAATTTTGAATAACTTCTTTCAAGTAATATCAATCAGCTTCATATTAATCTTTTCATTCGCGGTTGTTGCCCCTGTGCAGGCCGATTCGGCGGTCAAGGTGCCGATATTTGAGGTGGATCCCTACTGGCCCCAGCCATTGCCAAACCATTGGGTACTGGGCTCTGCTGTGGGTGTTGGGGTTGATTCACGGGACCATGTCTATGTAATACATCGGCGCAACAGTTTTAACGAACGTACCGAGATCGGTGCGGCAACCGATCCTAAAACCGCAGAATGTTGTATTCCGGCACCTAATATCCTTGAATTCGATCCTGAAGGCAATCTGGTT
>JAPKEK010000127.1 GCA_028822125.1 Pseudomonadales bacterium
TGGACCCTTGGGCATGGTTGATACAGGCTTTAGTGTTCCGGCAGATCAAACATCGCGATTTGCCGCACTGTATGGGCCGAGTTCAGGCCAGACAATGGCAAGCGTGGCTGCCGGGGGGGTCAGTCACGAAGATCGCATGGGCGGGTTACGCCTGCTCGAATCGGCAGATGATAACGATTATCTGAAACCGCCTGAGTTCTTCTCCGGAGGGGGAGGCCTGGTTTCAACGATGAGCGATTATGCCCGCTTCTGTCAGATGTTAATGAATCGAGGTGAACTTGATGGAACGAGGCTGCTATCCAGAAAAACAGTCGAGTTCATGCGTCTTAACCAATTGCCCAATAACGGTGATATGGCGTCGATGGGCCAGCCAGTGTGGAGTGAGACAAGTTATGAAGGGATAGGTTTTGGAATTGGCTGGGCGGTAGTATTGGACCCGGTGAAGGCTCATATTATTGCCTCTGTTGGTGAACATCACTGGGGCGGTGCAGCCAGCACGTTTTTCTGGTTGGACCCCGAAGAAGAACTGTTTGTGATTTTTCTGACTCAGTTGATCCCATCTTCCACTTATCCGATCAGAAGGGAACTAAGAAGCCGCATCTATCAAGCGCTGGTCAATTGAAATTCAGTTGCGTCGCCATCGGTTCTGTCCTTGATTTTTGCCATTGATAGAACCGCTCTTAGACTTCTCTGAGGTTGGATCACCTGGATCAGTTACCGCCGGATTGTTGCTTCCGGCCTAAGCAGGGCGCTAAGCCATGGCGACAATGGTTTTACTGAAGAATTAACCTAAGGTAAGTCCAGTATTCGTATATCCATATTTGTCTATCCATGGATTCAGAGTTAAGCGATCAGCGACGCTATTTCCAGTCATTATGAAAACTGCAGTTGATCCGTAGCCGTTAGGCAGTTGGCTTTAATCAAAGGTTGTAAATACAGTTCGATTATAGAATTATAGAATTAACCTGATATGGGTGTAATCTAGTGTATTGCAGTACGTATACTGCTGCTACTTGACTAAGAAATGGAATAACCAGTGTCTGATCTCGGAAAGTGGTTTTGGTTGGTGTCATTGTTGTTAGGTAAGTCGGTTTACGCCGACGCTCCCGTCGCAGTGGCTGATAGCTACGCAGTTGATGAGAATGCAGTGTTGAATGCGGCCGCACCGGGCGTACTGAACAATGATAGTGATACCGATGGTGATGCGATTCACGTAGCCAAGGTCCAGGGTTCGGCAGCGTCAGTAGGGACACAGCTGACACTGGCCTCCGGGGCGACACTTACCCTTAATGCGGATGGTTCATTTTCCTACGATGCCTCCGTTTCAGCGACTTTTCACGCCTTAGGGACTGGCCAGACTTCATCAGAATCGTTTACCTATACGATTTCCGATGGTGGCGATCTTGCATCGTCTACTGTGTCGTTCACTATCAATGGTAACGATACGGACAGGGTGCCGCTTGCTGTTGATGACCTGGTCAGTGTGGCCGAAGATTCTGGCGTGACTCAGCTGACTTTATTGCTCAACGACGTGGTTGGTGACCCGCCGTATACCATAGTGAGCCTGGCCACCGGCTTCAAGGATCCGGACGGAGATGAGGTCTGGGTGCAATGTTCACCATCACCCCTGGAAGACCCAGAGTGTGTCGATGAAACAGATCCTTTGAAAGTTGTTTTCAGTGCCTCCAGCGGCACCACAGTCAATCGAGGGGGAACCAATGGCTTCGAGGTGAATCGTGTTATCTGTAGCAATTGTGTAGATGGAGTTTCAGACAGACTGTTTACGCCAGGTGTGATTAGCCCGGTGATAACCTATGAACCGCGTGCGGATTTTAATGGTACAGATACATTCAGTTATACCCTAGAAGATGCGGATGGCCAGCAATCATCAGCGACAGTAAACGTCACTGTGGTAGCCGTTAATGATCCACCGGATATTATCGCTGGATTGAATGGCACCATGGTGCAAGGATCCACCAAGACCTGGAATGGCCGTTACGAAGATGATGGCTACGGTGATTTTGGCCTGGCGGCAAGAGTGTTTGATAAAGATAATACGATCTATGACGGTCTGGGTTGTGATCCAGGGCTAGATACCTGTTCAGATATGCAACAAGTGTATTTTTCTATATTGTCGGCGACAGCAGTCGATACTTTGGGTAACAACGTGGGAACGATTGCACCGCCTTATTGTGGAAATGGAGAGATAACCTACACCCCTCCAGCCAGTTTTTCCGGGTCGGTAACTATTAGTTTTGATGTTTGTGATACCAATGTTTGCGTGGTTGGTGCACCCAGAACAACGGCCAACTGCAGTTTTAACAATGTTTTTACTATTCAGGTCAGTCCCACCGATGGTGCCAGCGCAGGCTCGGTCTCGGAAGTGCTGGAGGCAGATTATGATCTGGCCGAGTCGCCTTTGGAGCTTGGGATTTCTGCTGTGCCAAATGTCCTGGTTGTGCAGGATGACTCAGGCAGTATGGTATGGGACATCATGACCGATGATGTCGCTAATGCGGGCGTGGCAGCAGTTCGAACCTGTCGAACGTATAGACGGAGAGGCAGAACAAGAACCAATTGTTCCTTTTCCAGGAAATTCATTCATTTTCCGGGTAACAGCTATTGGAATAGATGGACTGCGCCGCGAGAGGAAAGTGAACCTGGTAACGGTATGTGGCGCATCCAGAACAAGGACTTTAACAAAGTATATTACGATCCAGCAGTTCGTTATGACCCCTGGGTAGGATTGAACAGACAAGGCCAGGTATTTGTCAATTCAAATTTTTCAAATGCCATTAAGAACCCCTATGTATCAGGAAATTACAAAACTACAGATTTAGGCACAGATAATCTGGCCCGCTACTATGTATGGACTGATGTCAACGACAAGGTGCAATGTCCTGAT
Source organism: Pseudomonadales bacterium (assembly GCA_028822125.1). Classification (GTDB taxonomy): domain Bacteria; phylum Pseudomonadota; class Gammaproteobacteria; order Pseudomonadales; family Azotimanducaceae; genus UBA9926. The sequence continues at coordinate 2,906 of JAPKEK010000127.1, forward strand.
AATATCAGCCCTGGAGATATGGTTAGGGGCGTTCTAGCAAAATCTCATCAGTATGTGGATGGCCGTTCACCCATACAGTCACCCAGTGATCCCTGTACGGAAGGCCGCCTGGTGCAGATCAAAGCCGAGGCTGGCGCAGCAGAAACCGGAGCCTATCCGTTGGGCTTTGATGATGGCAGCGATACTTATCCGAAAGCAGAAACAAGAACGGATTGTCTGGGCACTGGCTTTTGCAGTCTCGCGGAGGAAAAACAGAATTTTGCCAATTTTTATACGTTTGCCCGCTCCAGGGAATTTGCCGCTAAATCTGCATTGGGGAAGGTTTTTGGTGCAGCAGAGAACTTGAGGGTTGGCTACGCCACATTAAATGGAACTAACAATAATGTTCCCATTGCTGATTTCAATGAATCACCCTTGACAGGGCAAAAGAGAACCATGCTGCAAGCCTTGTTTAATACCAGCTCCAATGGCGGTACGCCACTCAGAAGATCGCTGGCCGGCGCGGGAGAGTACTTTCGGTGCCAGAGTCCCAACATCATGAATCAGCAGGGTTCGCCCGGGGATGGACCCGGCGGCTGCCCCATACTGGGCGCGCCACTGGGTAGTTGTCAGCAGAATTATACTTTGCTGATTACCGATGGATTCTGGAACGGATCAGATCCTCAGATCAGTGGCAATGCCGATTCAGATGGTATCCAGAGTTTAACGGGATCAGGTGCGAGTTTGTTTGATCAGGGCCAGTTTGCGGGTTGTACTAACAATTACCGTGACTGCAATCGGAGCCTGGCAGATGTCGCCATGTATTATTATGAATCGGACCTTCATGCCTCGCTGTCCAATGATGTGCCCGTGACCGATCGTGATACAGCGCTAGCTGCAGTAGGCGCATTTCCAGGGGATAAAATGCATCAGCACATGTCCACGTTTGTTGTTGCTTTTGGATTGCAGGATAGTCTTGGTAGTTTGCCGGAAGATATTACGCAGAGTTTTGACTGGGGTTATCCTGATACCAGCGAGGGGAAAAATAATGATATGAGGCATGCTGCGCTCAATGGCAGGGGTGCTTTGCTTAATGCAAAAAATCCTTCCCAGCTAGAGACGCAGTTAAATGCCGCATTTGAAGAGTTTTCGTCGGGTATCGGTGCTGCCAGTGCAGTCAGTTTCAACTCCCAGGAAATAAAGAAAGAAGGAACTGTTTATCGGGCTTTTTATAATATCCGTGATAAAACAGGTGATCTCATCGCCCAGACTTTTGATGCTGCTGACGGGTCTATTATAGATACTGTATGGAGCGGTGCTGCACGGCTTGATGATATCCAGCCCACTGACAGGAACCTGGTCACTTTTAACCCGGTCATGAATAAAGGGGTTGCCTTCGACAGCGCAAATTTAACCACTGCTCAGTTTAATGCCATGCTTGACGTCGGCGACACCGATAGTAATGACGTCCAGATAGACAAGCGAATCGATTATTTCAGAGGTAGCACCAGTAATGAGCGACCCGCAGGTCGATTCAGAGAAAGACCCAGCGTGAAAGGTCGCCTAGGCGATATTGTTAACTCAGCGCCCGTCTTTGTTGATCCTCCTAATCGGTTGCGGCGAAATCTGCCGAGCTACCCGCAGGGAGCCCTTAGTTATGAGTCGTTTAAATCGACCTGGTCAGAGCGCTCCAGTCGAATTTATGTGGCCGCCAATGATGGCATGCTGCATAGCTTTAATCCCGACAATGGGGACGAGGTGTTTTCGTTTGTTTCCAATGCGACTCAACTGGGTACTTTTAATACCAAGATTAAGGAATTACTGGATTTCAATTACACTCACAAGTATCTTGTTGATGCGACGCCTGCGATCGATGACATGTTCATCGGCCAGCCAGCTGGATCCAGTGGCACTTCTTTAAAAAGCTGGCGTACTGTACTGGTAGGCGGCTATGGCGCCGGCGGTAAGGGGCTGTTTGCTCTGGATATAACGGATCCAGATTTGCTGAATGAGGCAAATGCCAGGGAACTGGTTTATTGGGAATTCACCGATGCTGATGATACTTATCCTATTGACGCTAATGGTAATCCGCTGCTGACCTCAGGCGGCCTTAAAAGGCGTGATTCCCAGACCAGTCCGCAGCTCGTAAAAGATCTGGGTTATACCTTTACTGCACCTGTTCTGGCGATGAGCAACGTTGTTGATAGTCTGGGACAAAGAGAATGGGTATCGATTTTTGGAAATGGGCTTAATAGTACAGCCGGAATAGCCAAGCTGTTTGTTGTCTTTGCCGCAAGGGGTCGAGATGGTATCTGGTGCCATCCTGATGCTGTGCACGGGTCGACCGGCGTATTGCGAGCTGGTTGTGGTTCTAATGACTATGACTTCATAAAGATTGATACCGGTTTTGGCGTTTCATCCAGTGGCGCTTTCGCAGGAATACCCAATGGGTTAGGCGCCACCAGAGGCATCGATGTAGATTCAAATGGATCTATTGATTACGTCTATGCGGGTGATGCCCAGGGTAATTTTTACCGTTTCGATCTGTGTCTGGCTGATCTTGAGTCCAGTTCTTCCTATACAGGAGCCAAGGGCAGCTGCAAGGTCGGACCTTCTATCTATCAGCAATGGACGGTTACAAAGATATTTGAAGCAAGCTATGGCTCGGACCGTCAACCCGTTATTAATCGGCCAATGGTGCTTGATCACCCGACTAAAGATGGCTATATCGTTATGTTCGGGACAGGCAGCTACGTCAAGAATGCTGACAGGGCAGATGCAAGTATTCAAAGTATTTACGGCCTGTGGGATAGATTGGGCAATGACCTTATTGAAAAAACGCAATTGGTTAGTCAGGAATATACCAATATCTGTGGTGCGATCGGTTCTAGTTCAAGTAGCGAATGTGGGCGTAAATTGAGCTCCAATTCAGTTCCATATGCTGTGCCGACGGATCCTGCCGATCCAACTTCGGGGATCCTGGGTTGGTATAACGATTTGGCTGTGCCGCCATTTGGCCTGACCATAGGCGTAGAATTCCCAGGTGAAAAGGCGGTACGGAATATTCAGATGAGGGGCGGGATCGCGTTTGTTAACAGTATAGCACCGCGCGCCGCTGCCAGTTGCGAGTCGAGCACGGGTGGTTTTGCTCTGGCATTCTGTCCGCTCACAGGGGGTGCGAATTGTATAATAGACGGAGTATTCGACTTGAACAATGATGGTGACTTTGATTCAGAAGATGAGATTGACGGTAATATTGTTGCTGCGACGCGTTTTGAGGACGCTGTACCGACCGACGCTGCATTTTTTGGAGACAGTCGAGTCACTCAATTGAGTGATCAGACCCTGGAGTTCAGGCGTACTAACACGTCTGCCGGGCCCAACATTGGCCGTCTTTCCTGGAAAAGGTTGCCATGACTGGATTAGGTAAGTTAATGATGACCTTTGCGTTGGCTGCCTGCCTGGGGCTACTGCATAATCAGATTCGGGCAGCAGAAACCCAAACGCTTTCGACTGGGCAGGAGTTAGATACCTTTGGTGTGATTCAGGCGCTATTTCTAGAGACACGAGAAGCCAATATCAGTGGCTACCGTTATAGGTTTACTGATTTTGGTAATAATGTCGCTGAGGTTAAACTGCTGGGCTTTAGTACGGGCTCATTCGAATTATTGGCTCCAGGTATGAAGGTATGGGTTGTATTTGAGGAAGACAGTGATGGCCGCCAGGTTGTTTATCTGGAACAGATTCC
>JAPKEK010000128.1 GCA_028822125.1 Pseudomonadales bacterium
CCACCATCCCTTGAGAGATTGGATCCATGTGATACCTTGATTTTTATATGAGACCATGCAAAGTGCTAGATACCTTATCAGGATCTCACAAGGGAGCGCGAGTGTTACAGGTTTACATTGATTTTAAAAGCCCTTATGCGTTCGTAGCACTGAGACCGTGCTGGCAATTGGAAGAACAATACGGTATTGCCATTGAATGGCTGCCTTTAACCTTGAATATTGCCAGCTATCTGGGCACAGCCAAGTTAGATGCCCAGGGGAAAGTGGCAGCCAGCAATCGGTCACAACGACAATGGCAGGCGGTGCGTTATGCTTATATGGACGCCCGACGTTATGCTGCTTCTCAGGGATTGATTCTCAGAGGTACTGAGAAGATTTGGGATTCCTCTATTGCAGCTATTGGGCTGTTATGGGCCAGCGATAAGGCGGCTGACAGGCAGGCGCTGAGAAAGTACATGACCCTGATATTTGATCAATTCTGGAAGCGGGAACTGGATATTGAAAACCCGGCGGTAGTGGAAAGCGTTTTACGGGAAGCTGATGTGCCAGTCATCGGGTTTTTTGATTATTTGAATCGCGCAGGACGGCGGCGTCATGATCGGTTGCAGCAGGATATATTAGATGATGGCTGTTTCGGTGTGCCGACTTTCTGCATCAATGGTGAAACCTATTTTGGCCGGGAAAATCTTCCCATGGTTCGCTGGCACTTGGAAGGGGAGCCTGGCAGGATGCCGCACAGAGCCTACAATACGGTATTGTCATGAATGAGTGGTTGATAGCTGAGGATGAGATTGCCCTGTTCCTTGATCTGACCAGAATCGATAGTTTTGTGATGATATCAGCGACCCGGGAGATGATGGCAGAACGGTCTACCTCACTTAGACTGTTACCGTTGAATCGTCAATTAGGCAATGTGGCTGAAGACGTAAAGAGTCTGGATCAGGACATGGTGAGTTTTAAGGCAAGACGAGCCCGAGCCAGATCAGCGAACCTGAGAAAGGAACGGCAAAGAGACTATGCTCGATTGGGCCTGGCTATGGAAAATCCCGAATTGCATCAAAATGCAGAAACTGCTCACCTAGGGCTGCTTTGGCTGGATCAGTGCCATTGCCAGTTGCCCCGGATATGGTCATACCTTGACGCTTATCTGCAGTTGGCTCTGGAGTTCAGGGAATCACCTGTGGCCGATGCAGAAATCGAGACGATCCTGGCGGGCCTGGGGCATAAAGTGGAAGGTCCATTGTCACTTTCTTTAGCTGATGTTTCCGGACGACTGGACAAGGAAATTGAAGCAAAAGGTGTGTTTTCAGCGCCGGCATTCTATTTCAGGGGAGACAGATTCATCGGTCAGCAACACCTGCCTTATCTGGACTGGAAACTTTCCGGGTCTAGAGGTGTTGCGCCAGTGTGACTTAGACGGTACCTTCGTGAAGACTGTGGATGCTAATTTTGTTGCCCCAGGGCCGCGACTGCCAGTCATTCTCATGCATGGATTGTTGGTGAGTGCAGATCTATTGAAGCGTCACTTAGAAGGGGTATTATGAGTCGGCAAGGCCAGTTGCAGGAATGGGTCAACGAAGTGATACGGGCCAGCAAGGCGAACGCATTAAGGCCGTGTTATTCGCAGGTGCTGGAATCAGTCAGTTTAACCGAAGCCTACTGGGTTCTCGATGAAACTGTCAGGCGCAGCGGCCAGGCCATCGTTGGTTTCAAGGGGGCTTTGACCCAGGCGGCTGCTCAAAAGTCCTTCGACGCATCAGAACCGGCCTGTGGTGTGCTGCTGGAAACGATGTTTCAACCCCAGGGCGTTCCGGTTAACCGTGCTTGTTTCAATCGAGGTGCCATAGAGACTGAACTTGGTTTTATCGTTGGGGAGCCTATTCAACACCGAGTCGATGAGTTTGATATAGTCAGTCTGATATCTGAGATGGTGCCCATGATCGAACTGGTGGATGTGGGCTTTGCCCACCAACCCATGGGTTTAGTTGATCTGGTGGCGAACAATGCTGCGGCCAGGCTGTTTCTTGTTGGCCAGGGTGTGCCTGTGAGCAACCCGGATGACATTCGAATTGAATTATTCAGAGAGGGTACCCTGTTACATTCGGCTAGGGCTGGCGAAGTGCAGGAAGGGCAACTGCAGGCCGCTGCCTGGTTAGTCAATCAGGCGCTGTTCCGTGGTTACAGTATTGACCAGGGTCAGGTGCTGATGACGGGCTCGGCCGGCAAAATACAACCTCTGGAAATCGGACACTATGATGCACTCTACAGTGGCATGCAGACAGTTCATTTTGAGATCTTCGATGGAGTCGAACGGTAAGAGGACATAAAAGGCCTAATCAAGCAATAATCAAGTAATAATCAAGTAATAATCAAGTAATAGAAGAGGACTGGTAATGGACTTTGATATACCCAAAGAAATTCAAGACTATCTCGTGGTATTGGACGAATTCATAGAGGCTGAGATCAAACCGCTGGAGAACAAGAATGACAATATCCGGTTTTTTGATCATCGTCGCGAAAATGCTCGGACCGACTGGGAAAGAGGCGGTCTGCCTAATGAGGAATGGGAGGCATTATTGTATGAAGCCCGGCAGTTAGCTGATGCAGCAGGTCACTATCGTTACCCCATTCCTAGGGAGTATGGCGGTCAGGAGGGCACTAATCTTGGTATGGCTATTATCCGTGAGCACTTTGCCTCTATGGGCCTGGGCTTGCATAATGATCTGCAGAATGAACATTCCATTGTTGCTAATAATGTCGGTTTATTACTGATGCTGTCCTATGGAACAGACGCACAGAAAGAAGAATGGATCCCTCTTTTACTTGCCGGGAAGCGTGGCTTTGCCTTTGGTATTACCGAGCCGGATCATGGCTCTGATGCAACGCACATGGAAACCACAGCGGTAAAAGATGGCGATGGCTGGCGGATTAACGGCGGTAAAACCTGGAACACAGGTATTCATAAGGCTCAATACGATATGATCCTGGCTCGTACCAGTGGTAAGGCAGGCGATGGAGAAGGCATAACCGCATTCCTCACGCCGACTAACGCTGATGGATTCAAGGTTGAGGAAATGCTGTGGACCTTCAATATGCCAACAGATCATGGTCGAGTGTCACTTGACAATGTTTATGTCGATGGAAGCGCTATTTTTGGTGGAGAGGGCAGAGGTCTAGGTGTGGTGCAGCACTTCTTTAATGAAAACAGGATTCGGCAAGCAGCATCGAGCCTCGGTGCTGCCCAGTTCTGTGTCAATGAATCGATTCAGTATGCCATGCAGAGGAAACCTTTTGGCAAACCGCTGTCGACTAATCAAGCCATTCAGTTTCCCCTGGCTGAACTGCAGACTCGCTGTGAGATGTTACGTGCACTCATCCATAAAACGGCCTGGCAGATGGATACTTACGGGAATTTCATGGTTTCCGACAAGGTATCAATGTGTAATTACCAGGCTAATCGGCTTTGTTGTGAAGCGGCGGATCAGGCGATGCAGGTACACGGGGGACTGGGCTATTCAAGGCACAAACCGTTTGAACATATCTACCGTCATCATCGCAGATATCGGATTACTGAAGGAGCAGAGGAGATTCAGATCCGCCGTATTGCTGGATACTTATTTGGTTATATGAAACAACAGGCACCCAAGGGTGTGAAGCTGGACTGATATGCCCAGTTTTGAGAGCAAGCTCAGTGAAGTGGTAATCCGGCATATACCGGGTTGCACTGAATTGATTGCTGTAGAACGACTTTCCGGCGGGGCAAGCCAGGAAACCTACCGATTAACCCTTGCTATCGGTGATCAGGAAGTACTAATGGCCATGCGCCGCTCACCCGGAGGAGAGTTTGTTGAACCGGTCGCTGCTCGTCCTGGCCTGGATGTGGAAGCCATGTTGATGCGGGCGGCCAAAGCGGTAGATGTGCCGGAACCGGAAGTTTACTACCTGCTCAGGCGCGAAGATGATCTGGGAGATGGTTTTATAATGCAGTGGCTTGAGGGAGAAGCCCTGGGCGCCAGGATCGTTCGATCGCCTGATTATAAAGTGGTGCGACTGGGTCTTGCCAGAGAATGTGGGCGAATTCTTGCACGTATTCATCAGATTGATCTCGACCGGACAGCACTCCGCGATCGATTGACAACAATCCCGCCAGAAGCCTTTCTGGATCAGATGCTGGAGCGATATTACCTTCTCGATACGCCCCAGCCGATGATAGATTACACAGCCCGCTGGTTAAGGGATCACTTGCCCAGAGCAACCAGGCTGACCCTGGTCCACAATGATTTCAGGAATGGTAATTTTTTGATTGATAAGCAGGGTATTGTCGCAATTCTTGACTGGGAGGTTGCACATATTGGCGACCCTATGCGAGACCTGGGCTGGATGTGCACAAATTCGTGGCGATTTGGCGGTGACCCGCCGGTAGGCGGTTTCGGCGAGTATCGGGATCTGTTCGCGGGTTATGAAGAAGTCAGTGGCCAGGTTGTTGACCCGGAACATGTCAAATTCTGGGAAGTGTTTGGTTCTTTCTGGTGGGCCATCGGTTGTCTGGGCATGGCAGAGCATTACCGTACCGGCCCGGATCAATCAGTCGAGCGACCGGCGATTGGCAGGCGGAGTTCTGAGTGCCTGGTCGATTGTATCAACCTGATTATACCGGGAAAGGTTGAACTGGTAGAAGACCCCGGCAATATCGATGAGGACATGCCAAGGATCGATGAACTGGTGATCAGTGTCAGAGATTTTTTGCGCCAGGAGGTGATGAACCAGCTGCAAGGGAGAGATCAATTTTTAGCGAGAGTCGCCGGTAATTCGCTGGATATAGCACTCAGGGATATGGCCACCGGTACAGAACATCGCCGCTGGGAACACCATCGTCTAAAAGACTATTTTAAATCTCAGGATTCTCTGACGGTGTTGCGAAATCGATTGGTTCAAGGACTTCGTAATGGCGCGATTTCAATTACCGATGAGCGTATAAAAGCACATCTCAGGCAAACAGTGGTTAACCAGATTGCCATTGATCAGCCCAAATATTCCGGCTTTTTGAGGGCCATTGACGGTTCATAACAGCCTATTAAAAGCGCCTTTAATGGATCTGATTAGCTGAGATAGGATTTTCTAAGAGCGCATGCTGTTGACCGAATTGCATGACCACAGGCGAAGGAAACTGACAATTTACAATTGGAGAAAGGTATGGATTTGTTTTCTTTAGACGGGAAAACTGTTGCAATTACAGGCGCATCTTCTGGGTTCGGACATCATTTTGCGGGCGTATTGGCATCTGCGGGCGCGCAGGTGGTGCTCGGTGCCCGACGCACGGAAAAAATACAAGAACGGGTCGAAGAACTTCGCGGACAGGGGGCATCTGTGTGTGGTTTTACTTTGGATGTCAGGAATGTTGATAGTGCTCGGCAGTTTTTGGAATTGGCCCAGCAAGAGTACGGTCAGGTTGATATCCTTATTAATAATGCCGGTGTGGAGTCGGGCGCGAAAACATTTTTGATGATCGATGAAGATGATTGGGATCATGTCATGGATACTAATTTAAAGGCAGCATGGCAACTCAGTAAGTTATACACAGAGGCAACTGCAGCACAGGGTTGTCGGGGCAATATTATTAATATTGCATCAATCACCGCCTATCGAACTATTAAGGGCCAGTTTCCTTACGCTGTTTCAAAAGCTGCTCTGGTCAAGGCGACTGAGATTATGGCGCTTGAAGCTGCTAAATTCGGCATTCGAGTAAATGCGCTTGCTCCCGGTTACGTACTCACTGACGTATCCAGGGTGTTGTTAGAAAGTGAACGATCAAGCGAGTTTGTGAAGGGGATCCCAATGCGTCGGTACGGTGAATTTGATGATCTTGATGGACCCTTGTTATTACTTGCCTCGGATGCATCAAAGTACATGACTGGCTCTGTTATTGTGGTTGACGGAGGACATATTTGCTCCGAACTCTGATTTTTGGCTAAAAGATGTGCTAAAAGCATTTACAAACCAATTGTAAATGATAATAATTCGTATTCAGGTTATTTGGATGTGTCATGAAGCTAGCCAATTTAAATCCGGATCTCAGATGCAGAGTCCTTTCTGCGGCGGACGACTATGAAGAACTGCAGAGCAGGTTCTTCGCTCTTGGTTTATTTCCTGGGGTAGAAATTAAAGTGCTGCGCAGTGCGCCGCTAGGTGATCCCTTGCAGATTCGGGTGGGTTCATCTCTGTTGAGCATTCGGAAACGTGAGGCTCAGTGGATTGAGGTAGAACAGCTTCCTTCATGAGAGAAAGGATTATTGCCCTGGTTGGCAATCCTAATTGTGGAAAGACTACGCTATTTAATGCCTTAACGGGTGCCCATCAAAAAGTCGGTAACTGGCCAGGGGTCACAGTAGAGAAGAAAACCGGGCTGATCAGCTCCGCGGCTCTGCAAGGCCAACTCATCGATTTGCCTGGTATTTACTCGTTAGAGCAGAGCCATTTGGGACGGGACGAACAGATAGCGCTCGCCTTTTTACGTGAAGAGCCTTGTGACCTGGTCATTAATATTGTTGATTCGGCCAGTCTGGACCGCAGTCTCATTTTAACCCAGCAGTTAATCGAAACAGGTATCCCCG
>JAPKEK010000129.1 GCA_028822125.1 Pseudomonadales bacterium
GGCTGCGTTTTGACAGGCCCTCTGATGGCCCGGCATTGAATACTGATGGTGGCGGGTTATCATCCAATCATCCTGGTATGCGCGGGATATTTCTATTGATAGAGGCTGCCAGACAACTGCGTGGCGAATCCTGTTCGCAGGTTGTTGATGCGAAGCTTGCAGTGGCTCATGGCAATGGTGGTATGCTGGGTAGTCGTCATTCTGCGGGAACGATCATTCTAGGGAGCGACTAATGAATGAACCAGTAAGGCCTTTGCCAAGAGCGGATGAATTCGATACCCGAGAATTCTGGGAAGGAACGAAACAGCGGGAATTTAGATACCAGCAATGTAATCATTGTGATGAAGTGGTGTTTTACCCCAGGCGTCACTGTACCGGTTGTACCTCAGGTGAGCTGGTTTGGAAAGTATCAGCCGGGAAAGGAACGGTTTATACCTTCAGTGTAGTCAGGCAGAGTTATCACCCGTTTTTTAGAAGCAGGGTGCCTTATGCAGTCGCCTGGGTTGATCTGGAAGAAGGCCCACGTATATTGAGCAACATAGTGGGCGTAGACGATCCTCTATCGGAAGTATCCATAGGAATGGCGGTGCAAGTAGAATGGGAAGAGCATGAGAATGTGAATATTCCCCTGTTTAAACCCTTAGAAGATTAAGCTGAATTATAGCCGGGTTGCCAACGGGGAATGATCAGCCCCTGGGCAGGGTCACTGTTGCAGTACCAAATACCCGGGTTTCAGATTTGTCATTGGTGACCGTCAGGTCGATTTCAATGGTTGATTTGTCTTCATCTATATCTGTGACAACACCATTAACCGTGTAAACCTGGTCAGCCATTACCGGTGCTCTGAATATAGTATCAATGCTCTTAATTTCTGCGCATTGAGCCCACTGGTGGATCATTGCAACTAGATATGCTTGGCTGAGCACGCCCGGAATCATAGCCCCAGGCAGGCCTTCTTTTTTAGCACCTTCATGATCCGTGAAACGCGGTGCGTGCCAGCCAATAAGGTGGGCAAATTTTGCCCCGGTTGTCAGTGTTGTGTCCGGGGAAAAAGCAGGTAATTCAGCACCAAATTCGACATCCGATAGCTTTTTTATTAGCTTTTCTTTTATCATTTAGTTTTCTCCCTCATGACCATTCGGCTATCTGAATTAGCTAGATGCTGGCGTTGTTTATCGTAAAATTCGATTCTTGCAACCACAAAAACCATGCGACCGGACCGACCTGTTTTTGTATAAATATCATGTAGATGTGTCTTGCCGGTAATGGTTTGGTCTGGTTTTATGGGAATCAGGCACTCGACACCCTTGCCAGCATCCATACCAAAGCCAAATCGCGGGAAACCATCAGGCAGCGAACGTCCTCCACTGAGGCAGGCTATAAAGGTGGGCGGGGCTTGGAAATCGGGGTGATCCCGGTCTAGGAACTTTGGATCTGTCTCGCCACACAGGCGGGCATATTCACTGGTTACTTTCGAATCGATGGTAAATTCTTTTTCATCAAAGTCCTTATTGAGGAATTGTTCTCTGAGAGCAAGGATATCAGTGTCCATATTTTTACTACCTTCCTGAAGCTTTTAAGTTGACGGCTTCGAAGTCACCTTGTTGCAGCGCTTCTAAGAGTTGATTCATGTTGTGAACAGGTCTGCCAAAACGAGTTGCGCAGCGTCCCACGTGGCTGACGATATGAGAATCACTGCCACCGATGCCCAGGTAGCCTTGAATGCTGGCCTGGTCAATAGCGATCTGGTCCTCATCATCACGGCTGCCACCATTATATATTTCAACGATCTGAACATCGGCAGGAATCCCCAGTTCTTCTGTATGGGCAAACATGCCTACCCTGGGCCTGCCAGGGTGGCAGGGAGCGGCAATTGCACCGTGTTCTTTAGCCGCCGCCAGCACTGTTGCCAGGGGCGTGTCGATGCTTGAAAAGTCGAAACAGTTAGTCAATGCCTGGCTTACGCCAAAAACCAGGACATGCCCGTATTCAGTTTCAACTTCGCTGCCTTTCAGAATAACCAGGTTGTATTCGGTTGCAAGGCCCGAATAATCCGATTCGAAATCGAATTGCCGGTGCTCGGTGAGCACGAATCCATCGATTGGGATTTGACGCGCTTTAATCCATTGGCAGTAGTTCTCAACTTTTGCCCGGCCATCGTCTGATTTTATTGAGTGGGTGTGTAAATCGAGTATCACTATGTGCTCTTAGTCATTTAGTTGGGTCAACCTTCCATAAGGCTGTGGTTAGCGCAAGTCCGCCATTATACCGATAACTGAATAGATTGTGGGGAATAGGTTATCGCTGGAATTTCAGGGTGTGGTGAGGTTGATTCAGGCAATATTTGGTGCAGCGACACCCTGGCACATCCCTTATCAATAATAATTTCGCCTAGCGTGCCGGGTCGAACTGACTGATTTCTCGGCAGTATGGCTGATCCTGGGTTGATAAAAAGCATATTGTGGTCAGCTAATAATATCTCGAAATGGGTATGCCCGAAGACCAGGATATCAGGAAGCAGGTCAAAATTTCTTCGTAGGTTTTTGTGAATAGTCCCAGCATCTTTTCTTGCAGGTGAAGGGCACTGGTGTATCAGTCCTACTTGCAGGCCCCCAAATTCCAGCATCCAGTGATCACGTAATCTTGAATCCTCGAGTCCTTCGTCGCCATTGCCCCTGGCGACAAAAGTGGGTGCTATATCACTCAGGGTATCGACCACATCAAGGGTATGAAGATCCCCGGCATGCAGGATGCAGTCACTTCCAGTAAGGAATTCCACAGCAGCAGGCCATAATTCCTTTACAGCACCAGGCATGTGAGTATCGGAAATCAAACCTATCCGGGTCATTTTATTTTCCTGCCTGTTCTGTTTTTGCCGGCGGTAGCTGTTTTACGCCCATGTTGAAAAGCGTAAAGGCAAACTGATCAGCATATTTTTCCAGCGTTTTGCTAACCGGCGTGCCAGCACCATGCCCAGCCTGGGTCTCGATTCGTATCAAAGTGGGTGCGGGTCTGGCCTGGGCTTGTTGCAGGGTTGCCGCGAACTTAAAAGAATGAGCGGGTACGACTCGATCATCGTGGTCACCGGTGGTAATAAGCGTCGCCGGATACTCGGCACCATTGGTAATATTGTGTAACGGAGAATAACTTTTTAGATACTGGAACATATCCCGGCTTTGCTCGGCGTGACCATAGTCATAGGCCCAGCCTGCGCCCGCCGTGAAAGTGTGATAGCGCAGCATATCGAGTACACCCACTGCTGGCAGAGCGACTTGCATGAGATCAGGTCGTTGGGTCATGACCGCACCGACCAGCAGGCCGCCGTTGGAACGGCCTGATATGGCGAGGAATTCTTTACTGGTATAGCCTTCTGCGATCAATACTTCGGCGGCGCTGATGAAATCGTCAAAGACATTTTGTTTTTTCATCTGAATGCCCTGGTTGTGCCAGGCATTGCCATACTCACCTCCGCCTCGCAGGTTAGCCACTGCGTAGATGCCGCCAAGAGATAGCCACAGGGCATTGGCAGGATTGAAGGAGGGCGTGATACTGATATCGAAACCACCGTAGCCGTATAAAATAGTGGGGTTGAGCCCATCTCTGGTTAGGCTTTTCAGATGGGTGATGGTCATCGGGATTCGAGTACCATCTTTAGATGCATAAAAAATCTGTTCAGAGACATATCTGCTGGGATCGAAATTAATAGACGAAGTGAAATAGAGGCTCGATTCGCCGTTGTCTGCATTAAAACTGTAAATACTCGGTGGTGTCTTATAGTTATTGAATCTGTAATACAGGGTTTTCTGGGTTTGCTTTCCGATAGGCAGGGAGGCTGACCCGGATCCGGGTAGTACCACTTCGCGTATGAATGCACCACTGTAATCATACTGGTGGATGACCGACCGGGCGTCTTTCAGGTAGTGAGCAAACAGATAACCTCCTGCCATGGACACCCGCAGTGGTTCGCTGGTTTCGGCTATGACCGTGTGCCAGGCGCCTGGTTCTGGCGCATTAAGTGTCGTGCTGACCAGTTTCCCGTTGGCAGCGTCTCGATCAGTGAAGAGAAAAAGCATTTCACCGTCGTTACCCAGCAGATAAGTGTCTGAATCGAAATCGTCCTGTAGTGTTACAGCAGTTGAAGGGTGTTGGTTCTTGTCCACGATACGCAGGTCATTACCTTTGGTGGTCATTGAGCTCTGAATACTCAGAAAACGATGGTCCTCTGTCAGATCGGCACTGACATACCGTCGCTTGCCGGAATCACTGCCGCCAAAGATCAGAACATCAGCGCTTTGATGGGTTCCTATCTGGTGGAAGTAGAGTCGGTGATCATCCACCTGCGCACTGAGCCTGCTGCCTTCAGGTTGTTTATAACTGGAGTAATAAAAGCCCTGGTCATTGAGCCAGGTGATCGCTGAAAATTTCACATCAGTGATGGGTGTTTCCAACTGCTGCCTGGTTTCAACGTTGATTATGAAGATTTTATTCCAGTCGCTTCCTGCCTCGGAAATAGAATATGCTGCGAGTTCAGCGCTTTTTGAAAAAGCCAGTCCAGACAGAGCTGCGGTTCCGTCGTCGCTGAATTTGTTGGGGTCCAGAAAGATCTCGGTAATGCCATCTGTGCTGCGCCTTTGAACAACTGACTGGTCCTGTAGCCCGTTATTCTCATAAAAATATTCGAACTCGCCTTCGACGAAGGGCGCTGAAATGCGGCGATAGCGCCACAGGCTCTCCAGTCTTTGTTTTAGTTCCTGTCGGTAGCTTATCTGCTTCAGGTAATTTGATGTAACCTTGTTCTGGCGGCTAACCCAGTCAGCGGTGTCCTTACTGAGGTCGTCTTCCAGCCAACGGTAAGGATCCGGTACTTTTACGCCGAAGTAGTCGTCCGTATGGTCTACTGTGGCTGAGTCTGGGTAACTGACCGGCTGGCTTTGAAGATTTCCTTCTGGCTGGCAGGCTATTAGACCCAATAGCAATGTCAGTAAGGTGAAACCTGATTTGCAACTGGCCAAAGCTGATTTGATGCAAGTTATCCCTTTGCTTCGGGGTAATCCCTTTTGTGTCAGTAAATGTGTCTTAAATTGGGTCATCAGGACGGGTCCATTAATTGTCTTAAGAACTCGCTGAATTGTGAAACGCACCAGGCAGTTCTATCGACAGTTGATAGGGTTCCGGCGAATACGTGTTCGGCTTTGTCGCCGTCAATGGTTACTGGTATCAGTTGTTTTGGGTTGCCGCCCCACGATCTGAAAGCCCGCACCGCAGCTGATGCATCAATGGTTGGGTCATTTCGCATGTACATCAGGGCTAAGGGGGTATTGTAAATACCTAGACGCTGCTTGCGAAACCAGTCTACTACTTTTTGCATTTCGATTATGGCTTGAATGGGGTAGCGACTGGACCAGTATTTAGCGACCAGATCATTCTCCGGCTGCCAGTGCCTTTCCCGTCCGAGAACCCACGGAATCCAGGTTTCAGACATTGGCAGGGTTAACAGGGAATCGAAACGTGATTTCACTTTGAAATTCGGTGACATCAACAATAACGCCTGGATTTGAGCCGTTTCTTTCTGCAGGGTCGCCGCCGCCCAGGCTGCTAATGTTGCACCAGTTGATGTGCCGATAATGATGATTTTGTGACCCAGTTGAGAGGCCATATCGTAACCGTTTACCACCGTTTGCAGCCAATCTTCTGCGCTTGCCTGCATGGGGTTCTCCGACAAACCATGTCCAGCCAGTCGGACTTCCACCAGGTTACAGTTGAAGTTATCGGCTAATTTCTCTGCCACCGGAGCCGTTTCTTGTCGGCACGCTGAAAAGCCATGAATGTGAAGAAAGGCATGGGAAGTTTTCTCCGGCTGCTGGCGGGAGGCAAATCTGATGTGGGCCTCAGCTCCGGCGATGACATTGGCAACCTTTGCTTCGTCAGTATCAAGCCAGTTTTTAAGGATAGTAAGTGACAGGTCCGGCGGAACCGAAGAGGGCAATGAGCGTGGGTTCAGTTTTGTTCCCGGCACGAACAAAAGCAGCCCTAACAGGATGGCCATAGAAACCAAAGCCGTTGTAATCACGCGAACGCTTTCAGGCAGGATGTGTGGATGTTGTCAGCAGTCAATTAGCTTACCTCTGAGTTTATTCTACATTGTTTATTAATATAAGGTTTCTCTCTTATGTTCATTCTAGTAACATTCTCTGATGCGTCTTCAAGCTATAAAACTATCTGGATTTAAGTCTTTCGTCGACCCGACAACCGTTCCTTTCCCGACTAATCTTTGTGCGGTAGTGGGCCCAAATGGCTGTGGTAAATCTAATATAATCGATGCTGTCAGATGGGTTATGGGAGAAATATCGGCTAAGAACCTCAGGGGCGAGTCGATGACTGATGTTATCTTCAATGGTGCTAGTACCAGGAAGCCAGTAGGTCAGGCGGTTATTGAATTGCAGTTTGATAACGCCGCCGGGAGGTTGACTGGAGAATACGCCTCTTATAGTGAAATATCATTGAAGCGACAGGTGAGTCGAGATGGCCAATCCAGCTACTTTCTAAATGGTGTTAAATGTCGGCGAAAGGATATCACCAATATATTTCTGGGCACAGGACTAGGCCCCAGG
>JAPKEK010000130.1 GCA_028822125.1 Pseudomonadales bacterium
CCAAATAACTTCTATCACAAAATTTAGAAACGGTTCAACTATAGGGTCTCGGCTGTTCACCCGGATAACAGTTCGGCCATCAGCCCTGGAAACTACGTCAAATCTAAGATCGTACAGTTCAAAGGTACGCTCAACATTCAACCGGTCAAAATCTTCCTGAGTCGCCAGATTAGGGAGTATTTCTTCAACGCTCAGCCTTTCTCTATTAATGATTTCAATTTCTGCGGAGAAGGCCTGATTAAGCGCCGATTTTAACTGTAAACGGCCAAGACCCAGGCTGAATGCGAGCGGCGCACTCAGTGCAAGACTGAGTGCCAGCAGACCATGAACAGAACCTATCTTCTTAATAAAAAACAAAGCGACCTGCTCCAGTTGCACCACGTTGCCAACTCCTCTCTTGATTCTGTTGCGTAAAAAATATTTATTTAGCAATATTTTATAATAATTGTTCTATCAAATGCTCAGCTATTTGTACACTGTTCAAAGCAGCACCTTTGCGAACATTGTCGGAAACAACCCAACAATGCAATCCCAGTTCATTAGCAACATCCTTCCGAATTCTGCCTACGTAGACTGGATCCGATCCAGCAGCTTGTGCAACCGCAGTGGGATAAACCTCCGCTTTGACATCATCAACTACCTCTATTCCTGGAAAATCAGAAAATAGTTGCCTGGCAGCCACTGCTGATACGGGCTTTCTGGTTTCAATATAGACCGCCTCCGAATGACCATAAAATACCGGAATACGAACACAGGTAGGACTGACTTGAATGCTATCGTCTTCGAAAATTTTATGGGTTTCCCATATCATTTTCATTTCTTCACTAGTGAACCCGTTTTCTTCAAATTCACCAATTGCTGGAATCGCGTTGAAGGCGATCTGCGCAGGAAATACCCGGTTTTCTATCGACTGCACATTCAACAGCCGAGCTGTCTGGCCTGCCAGTTCTTCGACACCCGCTTTCCCGGCGCCAGAAACTGCCTGATAAGTACTTACGTGAATTCTGGAGATGCCCACTGCATCATAAATGGGTTTTAACGCGACCAACATCTGAATGGTCGAACAATTGGGATTGGCAATGATGTTCTTATTCACATAATCAGGCAGCCGGTGCAGATTCACCTCAGGTATAATCAAAGGTATCTCAGGGTCTCTCCTGAAATAAGAAGTATTGTCAATAACAACACAACCGGCGGCCGCTGCTTTGGGTGCAAATTCAGCTGAAACAGAACTGCCAGCGGAAAACAAGCCAATATCTACCTGGCCAAAATCAAAATCTGCCAGGTTCTCTACTCTGATATTCCTTTCAGCAAAAGGCAACCTCGACCCTGCACTGCGTTCGCTGGCCAGGAGATACAGATTATCTACTGGGAATTTACGCGATTCCAGCAACTCAAGCATGCTCTCTCCAACCGCCCCAGTGGCCCCCACTATGGCGACATTCTTACTACCCATAACCGTCCTTCCTTTAATGTGGTTGACTCATTTAACTGTCAACCAATAACTTTTTTAGCCATCAATTTTTAGCCACACTTTTAGCCACCAAGCTTTTAGCCGATCAAGCCTCTAATCCATAAGGCCCTTAAGGTAAGCGGAGCCGTTAACATTTCAGACTAAAACTCGACCCAGGTATCCACCAAACCAAGGCGGGTCTTACGCAACGACCTTGTACAGATAACTTGCAGGGCAAAATTTCAACGTACGCCGAACTACCAGTGAATCAATACTGAAAACACCTGAGCCAGTGGCTTGTCCAAGTCGGAATTCCTGATACTGTTAAATCAAGATAATCCATTCTGACCCCTTTGCCTCAGCAGGTGATCCATCAGAACGATAGCCAGCATTGCTTCGGCTATCGGCGTGGCTCTGACACCAACGCACGGGTCATGCCTTCCTTTAGTACTGATCTTAGTATCCTTGCCATCCACGGTAATCGTACGCGCTGGCTGGGTAATGCTCGAAGTCGGCTTTAGGGCGATACTTACCCGTAGGTCCTGGCCTGTGGAGATACCACCTAGAATTCCCCCGGCCCGATTGGAAACAAACCCCTGTGAAGTGATTTCATCTCTGTGGATCGACCCCAACTGCTGAACCACCTGAAAACCATCACCGATTTCAACCCCTTTCACAGCATTTATACTCATCATCGCAGAGGCTATTTCAGCATCCAGTTTATCAAAAACGGGCTCGCCAAGACCACTTATCATACCCTCGGCAACAACATTAATCCTAGCTCCTACTGAATCTCCCTGGCGCCGCAGATCATCAATTAACGCTTCCATTTCCGGAACCCTGGCCACGTCAGGACAAAAAAAAGGATTCTTACTCACCTGATCCCAGTCAAATTCTGAAATACTGATATCACCCATTTCAGCGAGATAACCACGAATCTTTATGCCGCAGAGATCTGCTAGGTATTTTTTTGCTACAGCGCCCGCTGCAACACGCATGGCAGTTTCACGGGCTGATGCTCGCCCGCCGCCCCGATAATCCCTGATGCCATATTTTTTCTGGTAGGTAAAATCAGCATGGCCAGGACGAAACACATCCTTGATATCAACATAATCCTTTGATTTCTGATCCGTGTTTTCAATTAACAAGCCCAGACTTGTTCCGGTCGTCACACCTTCGAAAACACCCGATAGAATGCGGACCTGGTCTGCTTCCTTTCGCTGGCTGGTGTACTTTGACGAGCCCGGCCTGCGGCGATCAAGATCCTCCTGAAGGTCTTTCTCTGACAGGCGCAGTCCAGATGGGCATCCATCTACTACACAACCTAGCGCCAGCCCATGGCTTTCACCAAAGGTCGTCACTTTAAACATCTCACCAATACTGCTTCCCGGCATCCGGTCTGCCTCTTAAATTCGCCAATTATAACCTAAGATTAACGCAGTTTATCTTTACCCGGTATATCATTTGCCTTAGTGTTAACTTTTTTTGACAAAGGTACAGGCCATGGAACTGGCATTTGAAAAAATACTGCATAGTATTGGAGAAGACCCCCAGCGAGAAGGTCTACGTGACACACCCTCTCGGGCAGCAAATGCTATGCATTTTCTTACCAAAGGATACCGGGAAACACTGGAAGATATTGTCAACGGTGCCCTTTTTGCTTCTGATACCAGTGAGATGATCATAGTTCAGGATATTGAGCTCTATTCCATGTGTGAACATCACCTATTACCTTTTGTGGGCAAATGTCATGTTGCCTATTTACCCACCGGCAAGGTACTGGGTTTATCCAAAGTGGCCCGGATTGTTGATATGTATGCTCGGCGATTACAGATTCAGGAAAGCCTGACCAAGCAAATTGCCGAAGCCATCAGAGAGGTAACTCTGGCGGCTGGCGTTGGCGTCATCATCGAAGCAGAACATATGTGTATGAAAATGAGAGGGGTGGAAAAACAAAATTCCATAATGAAAACGTCTATGATGCTCGGTCAGTTCCAACAAGATCAGAGTACCCGTATGGAGTTTCTCTCGCTACTGCAACTACACAGCTAACCTTCTAACCTTCGAGGCGCTCAGTGCGGTAGCAAAACCATATCGACCCGGGGGTATTTCAGGTCCTCGACAGGTCCCAAAGGCCCTGCACCATGGGCAGATAATCGACCTTCCGGAAGCCCTTTTCTAATCAGCTGTTGCCTTATCAAATCTGCCTCACTTGCGGTTCGGTTAATAGCCTGCACCAATGTCTCGGTTCTCTGCTGGGCGTCATGGACAACAATTGCCATCTTCTGATCAGCAGCCTTGTTAAGGTATCGCTGCAGCAGCTCAGCAAGTCCATCCAAATCAGATGCTACCTGCTGCAGGGACAGGCGGACAATACCTGCCCCATCAAACAATACGGGGGTATTGTCCCGTGCTTTTGCACTGTCTTCGGTAACTATGATTTCATGATGGACATAGATCTTCCGGGTGCCCCGTCTACCCAGATAAACCAATTCATAGTTCTGGGTTTCACTGTTCAAGCCCACCCAGTAATACTGGAACTGCTCAGGACCATAGAGAATTCTGTTCTTGAATACCGTATTAGCCCAGTAATTACTGCTACCGCAATCTCGACCCTGACAGGAAAACAAAGTTTCAAAAGCCCCAGTTGTACTGCCTTTATAGTGCGCAATAAGCACTTCAACATCGATTTCATCGGGTACGTAATAGGTACGCGCGCTGCTACGTCCATTGACGGTAATGATTCGATCTGGTTGCAGTACATTGCGGATTTTTTTTAATGAACTCAAAACGATTCGGTAACGATCGCTGTCGCTATTGCTTGTCTCTATGAGTTCAGCACCAGGATAGACCGGTAGAGCCTGCGATGCGGATACACTGCACGCCACAGCCAGCAACAGTCCCGTCAGGGATAGCTGAACCAACCAGTCATGAACCAGCTTCGGAGTCAGAGTTTCCATAGCATTTTAGCACCTGTCATCTGGCCTGCGGGGAGCGCCATCGTGAAAACCGAGGCCGTTGGTACATTTATCCTTTCACCTGTCAGAGCATAAATCAATTGTGCGATTAAAGGCATATGAAATACCAGAAATACAGGGTTGGTCTGCTGCAGAACTAATTCCATGGCCGTATCAATACTTCCAAGCGGGGTAATTTCCGGCCACTGGGGCGCTATCAGCAACTGATTCGTTTCTGCGACTATAGCAGCAGTCTGTCTGGCACGCAGGTAGGGACTGGAGATAATTGCATCAGGAAGCGTGTGACTTCCAAGCAGCCCAGCTACCACCTGCACTTCCTGTCGACCTGAGTCGGTTAAGGGCCTTAATGCATCCGATGGCGCTGTTGCAGCAGTCGCTCCGTGACGCATCAAAGTAATTAACAAAGCCCTGTCCCGATAAAGTCCGCCGAGCTTGGCAATTTAATCTCAGAAAAGCGGGTCAAGCCGTCAATTCCAGCAGCAGCTTATTCAATTTCTGCACATAATTAGCCGGGTCTTCAAGCTGACCACCCTCAGCTAACAGTGCCTGATCATACAGCACTCCAGACAGACTCTTAAAGCGATCAACGTCCACCTCCTGGTCAAGCCGCACAATTAAAGGGTGTTCCGGATTGATTTCAAAAATACGTTTAGAAGAAGGTACTTCCTGACCCGCAGAAGCCAGAATACGCCGCATCTGCATACCCATGTCATCCTCCGTTACCACCAGGCACGCGGGGGAATCGGTAAGCCGATGTGTCACCCTGACCTGTTCTACCTGTTCGCCTAATTCATCGCTGAGTCGGGAGACCAGATCAGAGAACTCTTTAGCGATTTCTTCGGATGCCTTCTTTTCTTCAGAATCCTCCAGTGCACCCAGATCAAGTGAACCTTTGGCAACGTCCTGAAGTGTTTTTCCATCAAACTCCATGAGATGGTTAACCAGCCATTCATCTATCCGATCGGTGAGCAGCAGCACTTCAATATCTTTCTTTCTGAACACCTCCAGATGGGGGCTATTCGATGCCGTCTGAAGATTTTCCGCGGCAACATAATAAATTTTGGATTGTTCAGGTTGCATACGAGACAGATAAGCATCGAGCGATTGATCCTGAACCTCTGACCCTGTATGGGTAGTCGAAAACCGAAGCAATTTAGCAATTTTTTCTTTATTGACAAAATCTTCTGCTGGCCCTTCTTTCAAAACCTGACCAAATTCATTCCAGAATATCTGATACCGTTCTTCTTCCTTCTTCGACAGTTTATCGAGCATATCCAAACTTCGTTTGGTAAGCGCATTCCTCATGGACTCTATTGCAGGGTCTTTCTGCAGCAGTTCCCTTGAAATATTCAGAGACAGATCATTGGAATCAACGACTCCCTTAATGAACCTCAGGTAAAGCGGTAGAAACTGTTCCGCATCGTCCATGATAAACACGCGCTGAACGAAGAGCTTCAAACCCTTTATCGATTCTCGATTCCACAAATCAAAAGGTGCTTTACCCGGCACAAAAATAAGACTGGTATAGTCCAGTTTTCCTTCAACTTTGTTATGGCTCCAGGTTAACGGGTTCTCAAAATCATGAGAAATATGCTTGTAAAAAGCCTCGTATTCATCCTTACCAACCTCACTCCGTGATCGAGTCCACAACGCGGTCGCACTGTTAACCACCTCATCTTGAGCTACTACGTCCGCATCAGTATCTGATTCAGCATCATCTGCCGAATTTGGCTCCGCTGGTAGGGCCATGATAACGGGCACCGAAACATGGTCTGCGTATTTTTTTATGACTGTCTTCAGACGGAAATTATCGAGATATTCTTCGTTATCCGCCTTCATGAACAAGGTTACCTGAGTGCCTCTTTCTTCCCGAGTTATGGTTTCCACTTCAAAATCTGCTTCGCCGCTAGAGGTCCAGCGTACGGCTTCTTCAGCAGTGACTCGGGCTGAACGTGATTCAACCACCACCTTGCTGGCAACGATAAAAGAAGCATAGAAGCCCACACCAAACTGGCCGATCAGCAGAGAATCATTCTGCGCATCCCCGGTTAACTCTGACATGAACTGGGCCGTTCCCGACTTGGCACTGGTCCCGAGGTTTTCGCTG
>JAPKEK010000131.1 GCA_028822125.1 Pseudomonadales bacterium
AGGTAACAAAGAACGGTAATTAAAAACCCGTCTCGGATCTTCAGCTCTTTCTGATAGTTTCGAAACACAAACCAGAGGGTTGCACCTGATAAGAAGATGGTGACCATGGATTTTACGAAGACTTCGTAGGCGCCATCCTGGTAGAGCATGGAGACAGCAATTGGCGGTAGCATGGTGGCACTGAAAAACAGCAGCAAAGCGCCGAGAATTCGAAAAGTAACGCCGATCTGCATGAGTTAGAAAAAACTCAAAGGCGCCTGAAAGAGCACCTCGACTTCTTTAATTTTTGTTTTGTCTACCAGAAACAGAATGAAGTGGTCATCAGGTTCTACCACAATATCATCGTGTGCAATGAGAACTTCGCCAGCTCGGACCAATGCGCCAATATTGGTTCCTGAAGGCAGTTGGATATCACCCAGGGCTTTACCTATGACCTTGGATGAATTCTGGTCGCCGTGGGCTATCGCCTCTATAGCTTCGGCTGCCCCTCTCCTCAGCGAGTGAACTTGAACCACATCGCCTAGCCGAATATGGGTGAGAATAGCGCCAAGGGTTGCCATTTGCGGGGACACCGCAATGTCGATGTCCTGACTGTGAATGAGATCAGTATAAGCAGAATTATTGATCAGCGTGATGACCTTCCGAGCGCCTAGACTCTTTGCCAGCATCGATGACATGATGTTAGCTTCGTCATCGTTGGTTACAGCACAGAATACGTCGGTTTCTTCAATATTTTCCTCCAGTAACAGTTCACGATCGGATGCGTTGCCGTTGAGAACAATCGATCTGGAAAGTGATTCGGCCAGGGCTTCACAGCGTTGTCGATTTTGCTCGATAATACGAACGCCATATTTTCTTTCAATTTGGATTGCTAAATTCTCACCTATCTGACCCCCCCCGGCAATAATGACTCGCTTATTGGGTTTTTCACTCTGGCGTAATTCACTGGTGATGGTTTGAATATGCTCAGCCGCCGCAATAAAGAAGACCTCATCGTCTGCTTCTATAACGGTGCTTCCTTTTGGGATAATAGGGCGATCCTTGCGAAATATGGCAGCTACGCGAGTTTCAACCAGCGGCATATGCTTGTGAAGAGTTTTAAGCTGCTGGTTAACCATCGGACTATTGCTGTGCGCTTTAAGCCCAACCAGTTTGACCTGCCCGCTGGCGAAATCCATTACCTGTAATGCCCCAGGGTTATCGATCAGGCGTTGGATATCATGGGTTACGATTTCTTCCGGGTTAACGATATGATCCACTGGGCTTGCATCATCTCTGAATATGCCGCCGCTGGTTAAATAGGCTCTAGAGCGAATTCTGGCTATTTTTGTTGGCGTGTGGAATACCGTGTGGGCAACCTGGCAGGCCACCATATTGACTTCGTCGCTATTGGTGACGGCAATTAACATATCGGCATCTTCGGCACCGGCACGATAGAGGACGTCCGGGTGTGAGGCCATGCCTGTGACCGTTCGAATATCGTAGCGGTCCTGCAGATCGCGTAATCGACTGGCGTCGGTATCAACAACAGTAATATCGCTGGCTTCCTTTACCAGGTTCTTTGCTAAACCAGCGCCGACCTGTCCAGCGCCCAATATGATAATTTTCATAGCATTATGCTCGTGCTGGTTTTCTGTAGATGGGCGAAGTAAAACCCATCGTGGGACCCTACCGTTGGAAGCAATTGATATCCTGGCGATTGGCGATGGCCAATGCTTAAAGGGATATCAATAGTTTCGGCATCGGCGTGCCGCTGGACGAACGCTGCTACCAGGTGTTCATTTTCTTGAGGAAGAATTGAACAGGTAACATAGACAAGGCTTCCTTCTGGTTTCAACATTCTCCAGCAGTTCTCCAGTAGTTGTCGCTGAATAGATACTAGCTTATCAATATCATTTGCTTGGCGCAGTAATTTAATATCAGGATGCCGGCGGATGACACCAGTTGCTGAACAGGGCGCATCCAGGAGAATTTTGTCGAAACGGGCCAGTTGATCATCATCGATTTGTAATAGATTCTGATGAATGATGTCTCCCTGCAACCCCAGACGGGTAAAATTATCCCGGACCATGGTTAGCCGATCCGAGTTAGAATCTATTGACGTTAACTTAATGCCAGGTTCAAACTCGAGCAGGTGACAGGATTTACTGCCTGGTGCTGCACAGGCATCTAGAATATGGTCTCCTGCGACTGGCTTAAGGATGAGGGTGGCGAGCTGGGCAGCTTCGTCCTGTACACTCACAAAACCCTGCTTGAATGCAGGTAATCTTTCTATCGGTACGGGTTCCATTAGCGTCAGACAGTACGGACTATTCTGGCCTTCGATGCAGCCCAGGTCTTCTGCCTTGAGTTTTGTTATATAGTCGTCGCGTGAAATTTTTTGGCTGTTAATACGCAGGTGCATCGGTGCTGGCGTGTTATTGGCGTCGATAATGTGCTGGTAATGTTCCGGCCAGTATTGCTGGACGCTGGCAGTGAACCAGTCTGGATGATTGCTGATGGCGGCATCACTGGTCAATGCCTTATGCCGAATGTTTTGAGCGTCTCTGAGATATCGCCTGAGGGTGGCATTGACCAGGCCTCTGGCCCAGGCCTTATTAAATGCCTTGCAGGTTTCAACTGCTGCATTGACCGAGGTATGTACGGGCTGAGCGAGGTGATCTACAGCGTAAAGGCCGCACATGATAAGTAATTCAAGGTCGAAATGTTTTTGGTTAAGCGGTTTGTCCAGGAGTTCATGGGTGATTGCCTGTAGTTCAAAGAATTGACGTAGCACGCTGAACACTACCTGCTTGCCCAGAGCATCCAGGTCTTTACCGGAA
The DNA here is from genome assembly GCA_028822125.1 of Pseudomonadales bacterium. Lineage (GTDB taxonomy): Bacteria > Pseudomonadota > Gammaproteobacteria > Pseudomonadales > Azotimanducaceae > UBA9926. The sequence goes on from JAPKEK010000131.1 coordinate 2,823, forward strand.
AAGCTGGTTTTTTCGATGACCACCGCGTGCAAAGCCCGGACTTCATTCTTAAGGTTACGCATGCGATAACGTCTGAAATTGGTTTCCTGTTTTAAAGAGGCTCGCTCGAGCGTTTCTGATCTGCGGTCCCCGTACCAGGGTTCCTTTACCCCCGGGTACCTGAAGCCCGGTTATCTTAAGATTATCCGTTCCACAGGCGATGGTCAGGCCCTGCTTGGTTGCTGCAATAATAGTACCAGGGCTCGCCTGTTCGCCTGGTTCAGTCGGTTTATGGGCTGTGTCTATCTCTGCTTCCCAGATGCGAATCCTGAGACCGTCCAGGATACTAAAAGTGATGGGGTCTGGATTGAGCGCGCGAATAGTGCGCTCCAGGTTTACAGCAGAATCGTACCAGTTGAGCCTGGCTTCAGTTTTGCTAATTTTTTTGGCATAGGTTAGACCAGGCAATGTCTGTGGTTTTAGCTGCGCTGTCTGAGTTTCCAGTTGGTCCAGCGTATTCAATAACGCATCCGGGCCCAGTTCGGCCAGTCTATTGAGCAATGTGCCTGCTGTTTCCTTGCTGTCAATGTTGACTTCTCTGGTCTGGTAGACAGGCCCGGTATCTAATCCCGCATCCATGGCCATTATTGAAATACCGGTTTTCTCGTCTCCTGCCATGATGGTTCGTTGTACCGGCGCAGCCCCGCGCCACCTCGGCAGGAGAGACCCATGGACATTAATAGCGCCGTATCTTGGCAGGTCTAATATGCTTTGGTCGAGAATTTGCCCATAGGCAACGACTACCAGTACATCTGCAGCATTCGAATAGAGTAATTTGGCGGTTAATTTCTGCGGTTGAAATAAGGGTAAATGGTAGTGTACAGCCAGTTGTTTGACAGGGCTGAGTCTTTTTTGTTTACCCCGTTTACCGGGTTTATCAGGTTGGCTTATGACACCCGTTATGGTGTGCCTGCTGTCAACAAGGGCCTGCAGATGAATGGCTGCAAAATCTGGAGTTCCAGCAAACAGGATGTTCACTTACTAGTCCTTCATCTTCTGGATTTTCAGGAGTTTTTTTCGAATCAACTGTCGTTTAGTCGATGACAAGTAGTCGACAAACAGTTTTCCTTCTAAATGATCCATTTCATGCTGTATACAGATCGCCAGTGTGCCATCGGCTTCCTTTGAAATTGGATTGCCATGTTGATCAATTGTATCAATCAGGATCTCGCTGGACCTGGTTATCGTCTCATAGAATCCAGGAACTGATAAGCAGCCCTCCTGGCTTTCGGTGGAGCCATAAGACTCTCTTATTATCGGGTTTATCAGTATCAGAGGTTTATCCTGGTTCTCGGAAACGTCGCAAACAATTAACCGCTTGTGAATATTGACCTGGGTTGCTGCAAGGCCGATGCCGGGAGCCTTGTACATAACAGCTAGCATTTGGCTTGCCAGGTCGTACTCCTTTGCCGTGACGTTGGCGATAGGAAGGGCTTTTTTTCTAAGCCGGGGATCTGGGAATTCCAATATTTCTAGGGTAGACATATCAAGTATTAAAGTCCTGATGTTTTAATGAAGCGGTACTGATAAGATGATTTCAAGACTCTAGTTAGGCCTGCTGGTTCAGTTGATGGAGTTGGTCGATGGGCAATTGTAGCGCGATTAAGGAAGGGATTCTCCTCATGATTAGGATTTTAAGATGGTCTTTTGTGGTGATACTTTTGACCTTTGGGCAGCTCCAGGCCGATGAGTTGCTAAGACCGGATCATCCCGATCGATATACGGTAAAAAAGGGTGATACGCTTTGGCATATTGCTTCATTGTTCCTCAAGCAAGCCTGGTGTTGGCCGCAGATCTGGGAACTGAACCCTGAAATAGAAAATCCTCATCTGATCTATCCCGGTGATAGTCTCAGCCTGATATTCGTTGATGGTCAACCCAGGTTGGATTTAAGAAGAGGTGATGACGCCAGAACGTTAGTGCTGACATTGAACAGGACGAGGGGAAATGACCTTGAAAAGCTTTTACCCAGGGTAAGGACAGAGCCGCTGGTGAGCGGCATTCCTGCAATATCGCTTGAAGATGTATCAAGTTGGTTTGCTCAGGGCAGGATTGTTGAAAAAGGCACCCTGGCTAATGCCCCCTATATTCTGGCAGGGGTATCTGAACGCTTGATATTTGGCCCTGGAGATAAATTTTATGGACGAGGCAACTGGCCGGACTTGACCACTGTTTTTGGCGTTTTTCGGGAAGGTCAAATTTATAAAGATGTTGAAAGCAGGGAAATTCTAGGTTACGAGGCGCAGGCCGTTGGAATGGCCCGGATGCTCAGCAGAGAAGGCGACCTGGCGACTTTTGAGTTAATGTCAGTAGAAGAGGACGTCAGGGTAACAGATCGTCTGCTGCCGACTGAAGAACGGAAATTACAGCCCATGTTTTATCCTAAACCCCCCGAGCAACCGATACGTGGGGTTGTTATAGCCATAAGCAAAGGCCTTAGCATGGTTGGTAAAAATGGTGCTGTTGTTCTTAACCGAGGCGAATCGCAAGGCTTATCTGCCGGGACTGTTTTGGCTGTTCATAAGAAAGGCCAGATTGTTCGGGACAGAGTCAAAGGAGAGCGTGTTGAGTTGCCCTCGGAACGGGTTGGCCTGATTATGATCTATCGCAGCTTTATGAAAATGGCCTATGGAATCGTGCTGGAGACTGTCGAGCCCGTGCGAGTCGGAGATGAAATCTCCCAGCCCTGACACAGCGGCTGGCTTATCGCTTACAAATCATATCTACCAGGACGTCTGGTTAGTTGTTTCTTTTACTCCCATAGTTGTACCTGGTTTGGAGGGCATCTGGCTTCATGGGCCTCAATTTAGCAGCTGCTTTAATCGATGATTTCGATTGCAGGGCTTTTCTATCCAAAGGCCTTTGTATCAAGGTATGTTTGTCGGAAGGCCTTTATATCAAGGTATGTTTGTCGGAAGGCCTTTATATCAGAGCTTTTGTGATTGAAGGTGATTGTATTCCTGTCGTTGTATTAGAGGATGAAAAGAATCGTGGATGATCGGTCCAGACAATGGTTAACTCAGCCAGGCCACCATTTATTGATCCAGGGACAGGATCCTTATCCTTCGCTGCTCAATGAAATCGCCGACCCACCCAAACTGCTATTTGCCAAAGGTAATCTGGGATTATTACGAGGCCCCGCTATAGCTATGGTGGGTAGTCGAAAAGCTTCATTGCCTGGATTGCGTCGAGCGCGTACGTTTGCCCGGCAATTGGCTGCTTTGGACTGGGTAGTGGTGAGCGGGCTGGCCCTGGGGATTGACGCTGCAAGTCACTGGGGCGCTTTAGATGTTGGTGGAAAAACGATAGCTGTTCTTGGTTGTGGTTGCGATATTACCTATCCTGCCAGTAATGGCGATATTACCAAAAAGATATGGGAAACCGGTTTGGTCCTTTCGGAGTACCCACCGGGAACCCCACCTTTGCCTGGTCATTTTCCTAGGCGAAATCGAATTATAACGGGTTTAGCCCAGGGAACGCTGATCGTCGAAGCGAGACGGAAAAGCGGATCGCTGATATCCGCTCAAACTGCATTGGATCAGAATAGGGATGTTTTTGCTATTCCGGGTCCCGTGGAATATGGCCACTATGCGGGTTGCCATGAGTTGATTCGCTCAGGTGCCGTGATAACAGAAAGCATTGCTGATATTGTTGGCGAATTAACATCGC
>JAPKEK010000132.1 GCA_028822125.1 Pseudomonadales bacterium
CAGCTTCTCTGCCAGTGATGGTCTGCAGATGCGACTTACCAATCAATGCAGTGTGATAGCCCTCTTCCAGCAACCGCTGCACAAAAGTCCTGGAATGTATCGATAACGGTGTGCCGTTGGAATAAACCCCATGACCCGACGGCATGCGCCCAGTCATCAAGGAAGCCCGGTTAGCCATGCACACTGGATTGGCCACATAAAAACGATCATAGCGTGTACCGCGCGCCGCTAGCGCGTCGATATGAGGTGTTTTCACCTGGGCATTACCATAACAGCCCAGGTGGTCGGCACGATGCTGGTCAGTAATGAACAGCAGAATATTGGGTTGTTTCATCGCTTCCACCTTTATATTCCTGTGATGCAGGTCTCAGGGAGACGCTGCTGTCCAAAAGCCGAGGTGGCGATCAAAACCACCGCCAGCAGCACGCCAATTACATTTGCAGCAATAGCCAGCGTACCCAGATCAGTGGGTACAATCAGCAGCAGACCAGCGACAAAGAATGCTGACCGGATCAAGGCGTTCATCGGCCCGCGCCACACCCCCACGATGGTCGCAGTAACAAACCAGACGCCAGCTACCGCGGTCACAAATGAAACCACTATATGGGGCCAGGTGCCATCCATGATCATCACTGGCGACGCCACCACCAGGAAGGGAATAAGATAAGCCACCCAGCCAAAGCGCACCGCCGCCCACACCGTTTTGAAGGCATCGGCGCGGGCCAGAGTCGCTGCTGTGAAGGCCGCAATCGCTACCGGGGGGGTGATCAGTGACATAATGCCAAAGTAAAACACAAACAGATGGGCAGCCAACGCTGGAATGCCTGATTCCACTATCGAAGGGGCCAGCAGCGTCGCCAACAGCAGATACACGCCAACCGTTGGCATGCCCATACCCAGAACAATGCTCATCGAGGCGACCACCAGCAACAGAATCAACAGATTGCCATCCAGCATGTACACCAGTTCAAGGGTCAGTGCAAAGCCAAGTCCCGAGATGTTCAGTACGCCGATAATGATGCCCGCCGCCGCCGAAATCATCATGATCTCCAGTGCCGCCTGACCGGTACGCACCAGAATTGGCAGCGCGTCACGGAGCGACAGTTTGATCGTGCCATAACCCAGAAAAAGCCCGATTGGCAAAAGCGATACCGAACCGTAAACAGCGGCAGTTTCTGGCTGCAGATTAAACGTAAATAACCCCATGATGATCACCACAAAGGGGATGAAAAACAACCAGCCCTTGCTGAAGATCGGCCCCAGCTTGCCAATCTGCGATGGCTGCAGCGGTTTAATCCGGTCACGTACCGCCAGCAGGTCAACATGGGTAAACAGGGCAATATAATACAGCAGTGCCGGGATGATTGCGGCAATCACGATCTCCGAATAGGGCCTTTGTAGGATCTCTGCCATCAGAAAGGCGGCAATGCCCATCATTGGCGGCATTAACTGCCCGCCGGTCGACGCCACAGCTTCCACGCCGGCGGAATCTTCATTCGAATAGCCGGATCGACGCATCAATGGGATGGTCACTACCCCTGTCGACACCACATTGGACACCGCACTGCCGGAAATAGAACCAAACAGGCTGGAGGCGACAATTGCGATCTTGGCTGAGCCGCCTCGCTTAGCACCTACCACGGACTTAGAGAAATCAGTGAAAAATTCAGCACCGCCTGCTTTCTCCAGTACAAAACCAAACAGCAGAAAAGCAGTGATCATGGTAGTAGATACCTTCAGCGCCAAACCGAGTAAGGCATTGGAATCCAGACCCAGAAATACCGCATAACGCGCATAAGAGACCTCCTCGCCACGGAAATTAAACGGCAGGTAATGACTGAAAAAACCAAACAGCAGAATGAACACCAGAAATAGGAACAACACTTTTCCTGCAGTACGCCGCAGGCCCTCAGCGATCAGCCCAACAAAGACCGAGCCTGTGATCACCGCATCCATTGGCGAGGTATACAGCCGGTCCAGAATATCCGGGTAATAGATAGCAACATAGACGCCATTGGCAAAACCGACCAGGGCCAGCAGCCAGTCATAGATCGGCGCCGCCTGCAGTAGATCGCTGCGGTCAGCCCGATACATCAGCAACACCGCCGGCAGCGCAATCGCCATCACCATGGCAAAAAACTGCTCGTTCATAAACGACATGCCCAACTCACGATATAGATCCAGCGCCCAGCACAGCGAGGCCAGGCTTATCAGCCCGCAGAGGGTCAGGCCGAGACGATGTGAAACGGTCCTGTTTGAAAAAATATCCAGACCAAATTCCTGCTTTTCATGGTCACCCGGTTGCATGCTCAACTCCCGTGCTGCCAGCCGTGGCTATCGGTTTTAATTCAGCTGACCAATTTCGCGGTAAAAGGCCAGTGCGCCTTCATGATAGGGCATGCCCACTTCCTGATACATCCTCTCTGGGTTAAAGCTGTCAAATCCAGAGAAAGACGCCACCAGGCCCGCTTTATGATTATGTAGTGCTTCGAGCAGTTGCTGTACAACTGCCGGGTGAACATCTTTATTAGCCATCAGCAAAAACGGCGCAACAATAACATTCACCGGCTCATCCACACCCGCATAAGCATCCCCAGGCTCGATCACGTCGATCACCGCACCCGGCGCATTACGTGCCAGAATGAGCCTGTTTTCTTCATTGTTTTCGATGCCGATATAACGAATGCCGATTTTAGCATTAGCCTGTTGGGTCAGCCCCGCATCCATCGTGTAAAGCGTCCCGGCAATCCGCCCTGCAATCAGGTCTTCAACCGCACGTTCACCCGTTGGTGTTGGAAAACCGTTTATGTCTTCGGACGTCATACCACCCATTTCGTAGACGGCAGTCATCATCGCGCCCATGATCTTCTGGGTGTTGAACTTGGTTGGCATGTTACGCCCGCGAAAGTCCGACAATTGCTTAACATCAGAATCCCTGGGCACCATCACGCCGAGCGGTAGCACCCGCAATGCCGCAACCACACGCAGATCATCGAGTGGACCAATAGCGCTGAACATGGCACTGCCTTGGACGCCAAACCGGGCCACAAAGCTCACCGCGATGGAAAAATCCAGATCACCCTGGTTGACCAATGGCAACGTCACCGTTGGCCCACCCTGAGGCATGGCCCGCAACCGCAGCCGGCTGACCTTAAGTGCAACTTTTGCCATCGCACCGGTCATCGCATAGCCGCTTGACCCCTGAGCAGAAGTGCCGACCGTAAAGCTCTGCGCCCGGGCGCCACTGGCAATCATCACCGTCATAGCTGCAGCTATCACCAGGCCTATCAAGAAATGTTTGATCATTTTCCTCCGACGAATTCGTTGCTATTCAATCAGTGTTTCAAGTGCTGGGATCAGTGTCTGCATGGCTTCAGGTGAGCCAATAGTCAATCGCAACCAGTCCGGTAGCGCATTCTGATGGGCAAGCCGGCCCACAAAACCCAGCGAACACAGTTTTTTATCAAACACCACTGCAGCCTCAGCACCTCCTGGGATTTTCATGGTAACAAAGTTGCAGACACTGTCCGTGGTCTCATACCCCAACGACCGGATATGTTCATTTGTCCAGGCCAGCCAGATATCATTATGCCTGCGTGCCGCATCACAATGCGCCTGATCCCGCATGGCAGCTTCTGCAGCCTCAAGCGCCACTCGCGACACCGCATAGGGTCCACTCACCCGCGACAGCGCATCGACGGCGAAGCGTGGCGCATAGGCCCAGCCAACCCGCAGCCCGGCCAATCCGTAGAACTTAGAAAAGGTTCGTAACACGATAACGTTTTCGGCCTTTGCATCGACCATTTTCAGGACCGAGGAATACTCAGGGTCCGCCACATACTCACAATAAGCCTCATCCACAACCAGCATAATATTTGAACGCAGCCCGGCTCTCAGCCTGGCGATTTCAGCCGGCGTGATAAAAGTGCCTGTAGGATTGTTAGGGTTAGCCACAAATACGATGCGGGTACGCTCGGTCACCGCCGACAATAGCGCGTCCACATCAATGCGCTGGTTGCGCTCGGCAACCGCGACCGGCATCGCACCTGCGGTCATGGCACGGATACGATAGGCCTGGAAGCCATGCGCGCTATACAGCACCTCATCGCCGACACCGACCCAGCCGAGAATAATCCAGTTAATAATGCTCTCTGAGCCCGGTCCAATCAGCACCCGCGAAGGGTCAATGTCATTGGCCTTACCCAGGGCTTCTGCCAGAGCCATACCGTCAGGGTCCGGGTAAACATGCTGGCTGCCAGCCGTATCCCGCACTGCCTGGGCTGCTAACTCGCCAATACCCAACGGCGATTCATTATTAGATAGCCTAAAAACGGATCGCACGGAATCCTGCGCCACCCGGCCCGGCGTATACAACGGACCCTGAGCAACAAAAGGCAGCGGCAACGGACGATCAGCAGTATCCACGATATCAGACAGCGTCATATTACTTCCTTTTGTTTGCGCGAATTTGCGCCAGGGTGAGCTGCGGGTTGATCACATCGGGATCGGTTATCAGCTCAATAAAAATCGGGCCCTGAGTTTCTTTTCGCAATGCTTGGTAAGCGCCGGCTATCGCTTCGGCTTGAGTCAGCTGGCGTGTCTTCAGACCCATCGACTGTGTCATCGCCTGAAAATCCGGATTGTCCAGCATCACTGCCACGTTCATACCGGAGACCGCCATCTCCTGGTGCATCTTAATGGAGCCATACATGCCGTTATTGAACATCACCACAGTCAGCTTCAGATTTCGTTTCGCCGCTACCAGCAGCTCCTGCGGGTTCATCAGGAAACAACCGTCCCCGACATAAGCCACCACCTCTTGCTGCGGATTTTCCATAGCCGCCGCGACTGCCGCCGGCACAGAATAACCCATCGGCGCGGACAAGGGTGCAAGCAGCGTACCCTGCGCCTCAAACTTGTGATGGCGCAGCACAAAATGGGTATAGTTGCCGGCGCCAACACAGATTATCGCCTTATCCGGCAACACGCTCTGCAACGCCTTTACGCCGTTACCAGGGTTCATTTTATCGCCAAAATCGACTGGCCTGGTATACGCCAGAAAACTGCTGCGCAGGGCTTCACGCTGACCGGCATCGGGCAGACCCGCCGCCACGGGCAACTCGGCCAGTGCCGCGTTAAACGGCGCTACGTCGCTGACAACCGCCAGGTCAGGCTGCAGTGTTTCGCCGAACTCATCGGACAAGGCCGCCGCGTGGATAACAGTGCGCGCCTCATCTGCCGCACAAAGATACTCATAACGCCCGGTCTCCAGCTCGCTCAACCGGCCACCAATCAGCAGCAATAGGTCGCAGTCTCGAGCCCGGGTCACCAGTTCGGGATGTGGGCCCGGGTTAAAAGAACCAATATAACTGGGATGGTTAAAATCAATCAGATCATTGCGCCGAAAAGTGGTGCTAACCGGTAGATCCCAGGCCGCCGCAAAGGTCGCAAGATCATCACAGGCGGCCTGATCCCAACCGGTGCCACCCAGTAGAACCAGCGGCTTTTTGCTTTCTGACAACAGCACTGCGACCTTGTCCATGCAGGCGCCGGAGGGGGCCATTCCCGGGCGTCTTGCGGGAAGTATCCTGCTAACCGCAATCTCGGTGAACTGGACATTGTCCGGTACCGCTAGAACCACAGGCCCCGGACGCCCCGAAGTGGAAATCGACAGTGCACGGCCAATCATATGGGGAATGTCTTCGGCCCGTTCAACAACACCTACCCATTTTGCCACGCTGCCAAACACCGCTTGTGGATCAATTCCCTGAAACGGGAATCGTCCGGCGGTGCCGGTGGTTACATACCCGATGATCAGGATCATCGGCGTGCTTTCCTGCGCCGCCGTTGATACGCCGATCAGCGCGTTACAGGCTCCCGGCCCGCGGGTCACCATACACAGACCCGGTTTGCCCGTCATTCGGCCATATGCCTGGGCCATATAAGAAGCGCCACCTTCATGACGACAGACCACCAGGTCAAATTCATCCTTCGCCTGGCCAAACGCATGTAGAATCCCCGAATAGCTTTCGCCGGGCACGCAGAAACCCCGCTTTACACCCTTTGCCATCAGCGCCCGGGCAATGGCTTGCCCGCCGGTCTGGGTCACCTTGGACTGAGCCGCTGATTCATCTGAGACAAAATGCGTGGCGTTCGACATAAGCGGTTTCCAATGTAATAAATTTGCAATCTGTGATCACTTTATTCCAGATATATAATTTGTAAATACAAAAACAGCATTTTCGACATGTTACATTTGCCGGACAGGCCCCCGAAATGAGATTCCCACCACCGTTGATAGGCAGTATGAATGCCATTTTAAAGCTGACTTTCTGTCATTGAGGCCCGAAACGGTCCTATTATTCTGCTCCCCAGGCTTAGGCTCTTTTTTTCAGACTGATCTCAGACCTACCGGTCGGCCATTACAGCATTTATTGCAACTCATGCTTTACTCTAATAAATATTGAACCTGCTGAATACCCTGGGGTAGTGCTCAAATCGTTCCGTAAGCGCAGAATGCTCGCCTG
>JAPKEK010000133.1 GCA_028822125.1 Pseudomonadales bacterium
TTTCTCGTGCATGTTCCGTATATACAGTCGCTGTATACAAGTCCCCATGGGAATCCATGGCCAATTGATGAATATAAATAGCAATATCATCCACCCGCTTTATCACCTCACCGGTGTCCTCGTCGAGAATAGCCAGGTTACTCATCTTATCGCTGGCAAAAACCTTATTGCCATAGGTGGCAATACTCAGCGGTGCAATATGTGTCCACTCATCAATATAGTTCCCTTCCGGGTCGAGCCGCTGAATACGGTGTTGGCACCCTTCTGCCACTCGCGTTCTGTGCTCTGCGATCTGCCCGGGAAGCGTCATGTAATCGTGAAAGTTACCACCGCACAGGTCAGCCACCAGCAGACGCCCTTTGGAGTCCTGAGCAAGAGCGTGCGGCGTATGGAATTCGCCGGGCCCGCGACCCCATTGGCCGACGGATTTGATGAATTCACCTTCTTGGGTAAACCACATGAGCCTTGAATTCCAATAGCCATCGGCGACAACGATATTGCCGTTGTCCTGGACAATAACCGCTGTAGGACCATTGAAATGATTTTCATCGTTCCCCCATTTTGCAAAAGTGCCCAAGGTCAGCAACAATTCGCCATTAGGGTGATACTTCTTTACCGTGTGACCGTCACGATCCGTGGTCCAGAACATGCCATCCGCTTCGATATAAAGCGTATGTGCGCCAAGCGCGAAACCACGTTGGTCAGAAGGACCCCACTTGCCTAAATAGTTCCCGTCACGGTTAAACATGGAGATACTGCTTTTACCCATTTTATCTCGCATCGCCAGCGGATGCGCGGCCCAGTGCTCAATATCGCGGGTAAACAGATAAATTATGCCCTGCTCATCTACAGCGACACCTGATCCCATCTCGAACTGCATACCGGGTGGATATCTGGGCCAATTATCCGCCAGTTTATAGCCACTGCGGGGATCACCATTTTCTGTATTGTTATCGACATCGTGAGAAGTGCACATATTCGAGTTACCAGAAAGAGATAGCGACAGACTAACTGTGTTAGACCGCACTAACAAGTCGGTCACCCAATGGCCACGCTAAGGAAGCAATGCTAACTTCTGTAAAGGTGCCGCGGCACTGACTTGAGCGGGTATTTCACTCGCTTTAAGGGACCGCACGACAAACTTAATCGGCTTCATCAGTTACTTTTTCCCGAGCTGCAGATTTGTCTTTAAACCACAGGGCGTTTATCTCTACGAACTGTTGCGACACTGCAGGGATATCGATATCAGCGAAGATTGCGCCGACCGGACAGGCCGAGACACAAACATCGCAGTCAGTACAGACACCCGGATCAATAAAGCAAATTCGATCTTCCTCATCGTGATGAATGCACTCTACGGGACATACCTCAATACAAGAAGCGTCAAGTACATCAATACAGGCTTCTGTGATCACATAAGTCATGGCTATATACCGGAAAGTTTCTCAGCTGCCTGAATGCTCAGTCAGCGCTTATAAAACCCTGATCCCCAGTACACGTATCTAGGTACAAAAAGTCAAGTGTGATGGTTTTTGCATGGGCAACTCTTTACTATGCAGAATAAGTCATGCCAATAACCACGACAAACTGTATCGATACTAAATCATTCCAGGTGCGTCTATGTCTGCCAATGCTATAACAGCAACTCTAGCCAAACTCATCAATGCAAACAACAATATCGCCGGGACAGATGCGTCCAATATCCTGAAAAACGATTTATCCACCACCTTTCCACTCATGGCGATTGGTGATGCTCTCGATATGGGCCACACTGACGATGGCACACCGTTAATTGACCCACGTTTGTTTGACAGCACCGAATTTGCGCGTAATCCCTACCCTTATTATCGAATTATGCGCGATCACTACCCGGTGTATCACGATAAGCTCCACAATTGTTACTACATTAGCCGTTATGCAGATATCACAGATTGCTATTTTGACGACCAGGGATTCAATACAATTCCAAAAGGCTCTTCGAGCGGTGTTCTGGGTAACACCCAACTTGAACTCAGTGGTGTTGAGCATCGCCGCAGGCGGAATTTGTATGGCCAGCATTTAGTCGGCAAATCCCTGGCCAATCGAATGCCATCGATAGAGCGATTAGCAGAACAGATGATTTCAGCCTGGAATGAAAAAACCAATACCAATTTCATTGAAGATTGTAATGGTGTCAGAACCATTGAACTGGGTCGCGCCTTTGCCAATGAATTTCCCATCAGTGTTGTCTGTCAGGTTTTAGGCTTCCCGGATGAAGCAAGAGCTGATTTCTATTACTGGTACAACTCAATGATGTCCGGTCTTGGCGGCTCGGCAAGCCATCAGCAGGGCCTGGAAGCCCGCCAGCATCTGGAAGACTACATAGAAGGTCTCGTGGAAGAGCGCCGCACAACACCCGGTTTTCTTTACGATAACGACGGTCAGCAACTCGGCAAAGACATCATCACGAAGTTATGTGAGAGCAAAATAGACAATGACTATCTCTCTACTGAAGAGATTACATCGAACATCGCGCTGGTGGTTGGTGGCGGTGGCGAAACCACAAGAGGCGCCATAATGAACATATGGTATCTGCTGCTACAGCACGAGGACCAATTGGCCGAGGTCATAAAAGATGATTCACTATGGGATGCGGTATTTCATGAAACATTGCGCCACTCTACCCCTATTGGTGGCCAGCCACGACACAACAGTTTTGACATCACCCTGCACGGCATCAACATACCGGCGGGTTCTCTTATTAACATGGTTGATTTTTCCGCTAACCACGATGATCGTGTATTCAAAGATCCGGAAACTTTTAATATATTCCGGGATGATCTTTATCACGGCAAACTACTTCGCAGCGGCTACGCCAAAGACGGTCGTTCAAGCCATATGGCATTCGGAGTGGGACCTCATCTGTGTCCTGGAGCCTGGATATCGCACCAGGAAGCTACCATCGGTTCTCGTTTGCTAAGCAAACAGATGAAGAACCCCCGGCTTAACAGGCAGCGCATGAGAAAAGACATCGATGGTAAGTACCTGGCGCCTTTAGGTCTGGCTTCAGCAAGAGAAGTTTGGATCGATTACGACTTGGAATAATTATGTTGCATGAACCACCCAGGGGAAGAAAACCATTGTGAGCGCAGTCAAAGGCGAGTCGCCGGCAATCGGTAAAAACGGTGTGCAGGTTAAACGCAAAGTCTCCCTAGGCGGCCAAGGTTACCGCACTTATGAAATTTACCAACGTCAACGTGTTGGCGAGTCAACAGCCAAACTCAATCCTGGGCAACTCACAAATGCAGAGTTTGTTAACAACCCTTACCCTGCACTAAGCCTGCTTCGAGATAATTATCCCTGCTATCGTGACTGGCGAGCGAACGCATTCTGGGTCTCACGATACGACGATGTCACGTCAATTTTTGTCGACGACGCCAACTTCGAATCTCGATCGAAAAGCTGGTTTTACGGGGTAGAAAACTATGGCCGTGATTTAGGCCAGCAGCTTACGGTACTCAATGCCCAAGCACAGGCTTACCAGACGCATGTACCACAGATCATGCAAGACGTTATCAATCGAGCTATGCCCAGTGGGAACATTAATCTAGCTACCGAATTTGCAGCACACCTGCCAATAGAATTGTTAACCCGATCTCTGCAATTACCAGTGCAGGATTATGCTTTCTTTGCCCGCACCTACTGGCAATTGCAACGGGGTTACCAATGGGAACCCCAGGCCCATAACAACGGCTTGATGGCAATGAAAACCCTGGCCGAGTATTTCCGCCCACTTTTAAGCCAACGCCTTAACAACCCATCGAACGACCTGATATCTGCTATCGCTGCAGTGGAATTGGAGGATGGACCTGCCACTGCAGAAGATCTTGTCATCACTTTACTGGAAAGCGATCATGAGACCCTGCATGGTGGCCTGGCCAATATGTGGTACCTTTTGTTAAACCATCCTGAGCAATTACAACGGATCCATTCAACACCACGCCTGATTAAACAGGCCTGGTTTGAGTCGCTGCGACATTCACCCGCCGTGCTGGCAGCCAAGCGATTCTCCAGGCATGAGGTGGAACGGTTTGGACAATTATTACCCCAAGGAGCGATGATTATCTGCTCCGCGGCAGCCGCCAATCGTGATCCAGAGATATTTACTGACGCAGAACAATTTTTGGTCGGACGCAAGGATCTTTGCCAACGAGAACCAAGAGGCATGTATCGCGCCGATGGCCTGCCCGCTGGCATAACCCTGGGACTGGGCAAACCTTCAAAATATCCAGCTATACCGGAAGACCGACCGATATCACTGTATGCCCTGACTCGAAACGCTGCAGTTGACGTGTCAAACATGATCCTGGAACAATTAACCAATCTGCGCTTAACCAACGCCGCAGATCCCAGTTTACGCAGTTTACGCAGTTTACGCAGTTTACGCCTGGGCGAGATGCGTACCTGCTGGGACCTGCCAGCTGAATTCGATAATTAACAGAGGCTAGCCATGGTGGAACTAGCAGGAAAGAATGCAATTGTAACGGGCGCTGCAATGGGTATAGGTAAGGCTTATGCCACAGCTCTGGCAGAACAGGGCGTAAATCTATCGATCTGTGATATCGATCCGGCTATCCTGGATATCTCCTCCTCATTTGAATCCATGGGCGTGAAAACATACGCCGCTGTCGCCAATGTCGCCAGCCCTGATGAAGTTCGAAATTTTGTCGACACCACCATTTCAACTTTTGGGCACATCGATATCCTCATCAATAACGCCGGACAATGCCATGTGAGTCATCCTGACGACGACCTTGATAAGTCAATACGCGATTACGAAAACATGGTGGGTACCAATCTCAAAGGTGAATACCTGGTCGGCCGCGCGGTCATAGAACAAATGCTAAAGCAGGGGACACCCGCCGATATTATTAATGTCGCAACCGACCACATGGTCACCTGTGGAACGCCGGAAGAGCTGTGTCCCCGTCTACCACAATGCCCGTGGGCTAGTTCACCCCGGCCTTCAGGTGGCGGTGAAGTGATGGATATATACGATGCCTCAAAGTGGGGCCTAAACGGTTTCCTGTTCGCCTGGGCGAAAGCCCTTAAACCCCACAATATAAGGGTTAATGCTATCTGCATGGGTGCAACCGACTCGCACATGATCCGGTCCTTTTACGGCTTTTCTGCCGATGAAGAAACGACCAACCCTGATGCAAAAAAGGTCATAGCAACCTGGATGAGCGCAACAGATTCAGCCCAGGTGGTTATTGACCTGCTCAAGGAAGGGCCTGCAGGCCGCACTGCACGTAATCTCAACCTATGCGTTGGCCGAAGACCCGAACTCGAACCTGCCTTGCCACATAAATACATTCTTGAGGAGGATCTCCATGCAGGATCTTAAAGGCAAGGTTGCTATCGTCTCGGGTGCCTGTCAGGGCCTGGGCAAGGCTTTCGTGCAGGCCCTGGCAGAACAGGGTGCCAGTGTTGTCGCGTTTGATAATCAACAGGGCATCATGGCTGTGGTAGCCGAAATTAACTCAGAATCTAAAAAAAATGTGCTCGGCCTAGTCGCGGATATTTCCGATATTGACAATTGTAAACGCGTGTTAAGGAGTGCCCTGACTGAGTTCGGCGGGATTGATATTCTGATTAACAATGCCGCCACTTATCGCCAGACCCCAGTGACTTCCAGTTGGGATCAGGCCGTGGCTGACTGGGGCTACATTATGGATACCAATCTGAAAGGGGTTCTCATGTTGTCGAGAATATGCATTCCAGAACTCAAGTCCCGTGGCGGCGGCGACATCGTCAACATGTCCACCTATTATGTATTGCCAGCACGTTCACGTGGCACAAATTCCGCAACCACCGACCTCTATAACGCTTCTAAATGGGCGCTGAACGGTTTTACCGATGCCTGGTCAAAAGCCCTCAGCCGGGATCATATTCGAGTCAATGGCATGTGTATGGGGGCCACTGATACACCCATGCTACGCAGTTTATTTAAGAACAATGAATTACCGGGTGCATTGTCAGACAACGTGATGCAACCTCAAGCAATTGCCCAACAGTTGATAGATCTATTGAACGACGGTCGAACCGGTGAAAACATAGGTGCCTGGATTGGATCACCCATAGAAATACCACCCAGCCCGGCACCGCATCGACTGATCAGCGGCTGACCTTTGTTCCTGCTGCACTCAGGTCCTGCTGGGGTTCGCGCCCCTGTTGGGCCCACGTTCCTGCTGGGGTCAGCGTAGAGCGACCCGGATTCCTCTAACTCGCATCTCTTAGAACCCGCCACGTTTTCAACGCACCACTGTGACCGCGATGCCGTTCGTGAACCGCTTGAACCTGCTCGAAAAGCGGATCGTCTTTCTCTCTTCGCGTACTCGCATCCGTAAACCAGGTATAGAACGCTGATCGACTAACGCGAAAAACACGGCATAGGGTGATAATTGTGTGTGCTTGACGCCGTATCAGGATGG
>JAPKEK010000134.1 GCA_028822125.1 Pseudomonadales bacterium
GGCTCGCTCAAACTTAACTTGAAGATCCAGCCGGCTTCATATGGGGTACTGTTAACCGCTTCAGGCTCGGCTTCCAGGACTTCATTCACAGCGACTACAATCCCGGCAACGGGCGCGTAAATATCGGATGCTGCTTTCACTGATTCTATCACAGCGATTTCATCACCTGTCTGGAACTGCTGGCCCATTTCCGGAAGCTCTACAAAAACAACATCTCCCAGCGCTTCCTGGGCATAATCACTGATGCCTACGGTCGCAATTCCGTCTTTCAGCTCAACCCATTCGTGAGACGCAGCATAATTCAAATTGCTCCTGACCTCGGCCATTACTAACTCCCTAATCCTATTTTTTTACTAAATCTTGGTCTCGACAGATAACCACCTTCATCCTGCCATCTGCTATCGCCCTCACTTGTTCAGCTTGCGGAGGGCATGATGCTATAAACGGGTCGACCGTTGCGTGCAAATGGCAGCCTGACCCGATCTACCGGCACCTGCTTGCCACGTATCGCCACGCTCAATGGCCCCGTACACGACCTAATACGTGCCAGAGCGATACCGCGCTGCAAGGTCGGCGAGAAGGCGCCACTGGTAATTTTACCCACCACCTTTGTTCCTTCGTACACCGGGTATTGCGCTCGCAGGACGCCCTTGCCCTGCATGATAATACCTATTAACTGTCTATCAACACCCTTCTCGGTCTGTGCCCTCAGCGCAGCGCAGCCAACAAACTGATGATCACCCATGACCACTGTCCGGGCCATATTAGCTTCAAAAGGACTAATGGATTCATCCATATCGTTGCCCCACAGATTCATACCTGCCTCCAGGCGCAAAGTATCCCGAGCTCCCAGACCAATGGCCGCCACTCTATTATCTGATAACTGCCCCCAGAGCCCCACAGCCGCCCGGTGAGGTAATATTATTTCCAGACCCTGCTCTCCCGTATAGCCTGTTCTGGCAAGATACCAGTCACCAGCATAGCCCCCCTGAAACGGTTTCAGGCCAGCCACCCGTTGGGTCTGTTCCTGGCTGCCAGTTGCCTGAAAAACTGTTAAGGCCCGCGGACCTTGCAGCGCTATAATTGAAAGGTCGGTCCGTTCTCTGATCTGGCAACTAAATCCAGCCACACATTGCGCCAACCACGCCATATCGGCGGCCCTTCGGGAACAGTTTACAACCATCAGAAAATCAGGGCGATTGGCGTAGACAATAACGTCATCAATAATGCCACCTGCTTCATTAAGCATGGCGCTGTACATGGCCTTACCGCTTTCCTTCAAAAGGCCAATGTCATTGGCCAGAACAAATCTGAGAAAAGTTTCTGAATCCCGTCCCTGGATCTCCAATACTGTCATATGGGATACATCGAACATACCAACACTGTTCCTGACGGTCTTATGTTCCTGAAGCTGCGACCCATAGTGAATCGGCATATGCCAGCCGCTGAAATCTACCATCTTTCCACCTGCCTGCAGGTGCAGGCGATGCAGCGAAGTTTTTCGGGTCACGGTTCAAAATCCCACAAGCTGGACTCGTAGTTTAACAGCATCTTGCTGCCATAAGATTGCAAATCCGTCAGCTTCATCAATAGCTTTGCTCAAGTCCCGGCATAAAACATCTACAGACCCGCCGCCACTCTTTCCAACTGGGCCTTGATCAGATCCTGACCATCCAACCAATCCATACCCATATTTCTCGCCCAGCGAACAAAACTATGATCGGTGTCAAACAATCGCTTAAGGCTTTCCATGGTGGCCGTCATCAACAGATTCCTGGGCCTCTGCTGGCGCTGGTATCTTTGAAATATTTTCGCCAGAGATCGGTTCGGGGCTAATTTAAGTACTGCCAGAGCACTGACTAAACTATGCACATCAGCAAAACCGAGATTCGCACCCTGACCCGCCAGGGGATGGATACTGTGCGCGGCATCGCCCACCAGCACAACATTGTTTTTCGCATAATGAACCGCGTGAGCCTGACGCAGGGGGAACTCGAACCTACGATCCACGGCGGTCACCTGACCGAGAACAAATTCTGACTCTCTGGATATCTCCTGACACAGCATTTCATCAGACAATGCCATACGATCAACGGTATTTCTCCCAGACCAGACCAGCGAGCATAGCTGTGGGTCGGCCAGTGGCAACAGCGCTAAGGGCCCATCCCGGGTAAAACACTGACGCGCTATGTCAGTATGCGGTAACGCCGTCTGCACTGTAGTCGTCAGGGCAGTCTGCTCATAGGACCACTCAATAACTCTAATGCCAACCCTTTCCCGAGTATCAGAATAGGCACCGTCGACCCCCATAAGGCAGTTTCCCAGGAAATCTTCACCCGTGCTGAGACGGATACGAACCTCTTCTGTTAAACACTCGATATCTGAAATTTCTGACTGCCAAAGCGGCGTCAAACCTAACTGTGAAATCTGAGACAGCAAAGCCCACTCCAGACGATGATTTTCAACAATCCTGCCTGAAGCCTCAAATTCAATGCTTGCCGTACCATCGCCATCCCAAACATGCATACCTTGAAATAACGCTGAATGCTGTTCCAGCCAGGTCGCATCAATGCCTAACTCATTCAACAGTGTCATGGAACGGCTATTTAAAGCGCTCACCCTGGCAGAAAAACCTGAGTCGAGCTGAAAACCACTGACGCTGACAGGCTTGCTGTCAGGCTTAACTGGCGCAGACCTTTTATCAACTAGCAACACCTGCCAGCCCTGCTGTAACAGCGCTAGGGTCAAGCTAAGGCCAACCAAGCCTGCGCCAACCACAATGGCGTCAAAAGATGCTTTACCCGGCATAGCATGCTCGCTTCATCTTCGCGCCGATTAGCCACCTTTGCAGCAGGTAGTTGCTTTGCAAAACAGGACCTGTAAACACAACCCAAAAAACGTTCCTTAAAAGCACTGCCGTCAGGCATTGCCCGACAGTGTCAGCTGCAGGCTCAGAAATCACGGTTTTGACAATTCCAGACAAATTGCCTGGACCATGAGGACGCCCACCCTGATATATTCATAGATCTCAATCATATCAGTCTCATTTTCCTCAGCATCCTGTATATCATCCGACATGGCTGCAATTCGCTGAAAATCAACCAGTATTTCTTCGACCTCTTCATGGTTTAGCAACACTCCAGCCAATTTAGATTCACCTAATTGAGAAAGAAAACCACTGCACCAGCAGGTTACGGCAAGGAAACGATCACCCAAGGAATGATCATCTCCAGGCAGTAGAAGCCTGAAATCAAAGTCCGAAAACTCATGAAGACTTTCCGCCGTCTGAATAAAAACCTCGTCCAAGCTCACCAGAATGTCCTGTTCAACTCCGCTCACCGCCAGCCAGTCTGAAGCAAGCTGCAAGCGCTGCGGCTGCTTTAATTCAGGCACTGAACACACCACGCACGCCATCCTGCCATGCATTTCGGAAAGACCCATGTCAACGCCGGCTGATTCCAACCGGCGCTCAAGTCGCTCATAATCCATGCAATCTGCCTTTCCTAACTGACCAAAACCCATCATACTCAAACATTGAGATCAAAGCAGTCCTGGGTTTTACTGAATTGATCCTGATAACATCACAGACTTACATTATAAGAAGCTTTTTATCAGGGGTTTATTTTGAATAATTCCGAGCTAGAAGACAAAATTGACCAGCTTATTATCCTTTGCGATACGCTGAGCCAGAAACACCAGGATCTTATCACTGAAAAACAGAACTGGCAGCTTGAATGTAAGGCATTAAAACAAAAAAACCTGTTGGCAAAAACAAAAGTAGAAGCCATGATCACCAGACTCAAGGCTTTAGCGCAGGATTAACATGAGCGATCAGCAGACTATTAACATATCTATCTTTGACAAAGAATATCAGGTCAGTTGTCAACAGGATGAAATCCAGGCCCTAAGAGACTCAGCCTATTACCTCGACAGCAAGATGCGCGAGATCAAAGCCAACGGAAGTGTCCTGGGGTTAGACCGACTTGCCGTTATGGCAGCCCTCAATATTGCTAATGAATATCTTGCAGTTGAGTAGCAGAAAAAAATCCTGCTGAGTCAGTCTGATGATCAAAACAGCCAAACTCAGCACAAGCTTGATGAGGCCATATCCCGACTAAAATCAATTATTTGAAAGCAACGACTTTTTTTGGGTATCTCCTGATTCGACTGTTATAATAGCAGCAGCTCCCTGGGTTGCTAGCCAGTCGATATGTCCTCGACCCTTTATGCGAAACTTAGGAGGTCTTTTTTGCTGGTTGATGTGCATGTCTGTTCTGCAGAACGCCTAATACTGCCTGGAGACCACCGCCTTGAACCGCAGGGTTCAAGGGCCTGTCCGACAGCGACAATTTGGGGAGCCTATATAGATTCTTCTCTACACAACCACTTGCCGGGGCCAGCAGATCGGGCCTGAGAGAAAAGTCCATGCCCTCTATAAGATACAGCCTGCGCAAACAAAGACGTGCCCTGACACAACAGGCGCAATCGACCGCCGCAGACGCTTTATATCAGCAACTGATCGAACAAACCTGGTTTCAGCGGGCATCTCACATCGGATTCTACTGGCCTACGGATGGTGAGATCAGCCCCTTAGCCACGCTCAACTGGTGCCTGGATAACAACAAGAACTGTTACCTTCCGATCATGAACGAAAATCGTCAGGCCGACACCCCGGCCCTTTTTTTCCAACCCTATCAGGCATCCACCAAACTCAACCCGAATCGCGTCGAGATTCTGGAACCATCCCTTAGCGAAGCTAGCGCCGTCGAAGCAATGCATCTTCACCTCATTATCATTCCCATGGTTGGCTTCAATAGAAAAGGCTTCCGACTCGGAATGGGTGGCGGTTACTATGACCGAGTCCTGGCACAGCAGGTTCCAGGACAGCCTAAACCACTGCTGGTTGGTGTGAGCCATAGCTGCCAGGAGAGTCAGTTTCCTGTACAGCCCTGGGATGTAGGCATGGATTTCATAGTAACCGAGCTCGAAATCATTACACCGCAGGTGAACTAAGCCCACCCCAAATGCAACGATGCACTATAATTGAGCCCAGACACCGATATACTCGTTCATTTTAGGATTATCAGATCGTGGCCATTAGAAATATCATACGAATGGGACACCCCACGTTGCGGACGATCGCAGACGTCTATCCTGTAGACAGCATTGGCAGCGTCGAATTTAACGAGCTGATCACTGACTTAAGGGATACCCTTGCGGCTTCAGGCGGTATCGGCCTTGCTGCACCGCAAATCAATATTTCCAGCAAAGTGGTTGTTATTGAAATCCCAGCTGAAGAAACCCGTTACGACCAGGCAATTTCAATGCCGTTTTCGGTCTTCGTTAACCCTCGAATTGAGGTTATCAGCCAGGAACAGCAGGGCTACTGGGAAGGCTGTCTTTCCGTCCCTGGTTTACGCGGCAAGGTGTATCGTCCACAACATATTGCGCTGGAATATCTAGACCATAACGGTGATGCGCAGCAAATGGAATTACAGGGATTCCTGGCCACGGTGTTCCAACACGAATTCGATCATCTTCATGGAAAGCTATACCTGGACCATATCCGGGATACCACACAGCTGAGCTTCGAGGCGGAATTTCTGGAATTCGAATTGGATCGCTAAGCAAAAAGGCTTTCCTTCTGGCCAGGCACAGCCCGATAGCAAAAACTCGTTTGACAATCTCTGGGCACTAATCTCTTAGCATCAATCTCTTGGTATCAATCTCTTGGTATCAATGGCTGTTCTTCAAAAACAATTCGCAGGCAGGATTACCGGTTTCCTCCCAATAACGATAACCGATTGATCGCAGGTCGGCCCTAAACCGAGATACAGCCCCATTTGGCACCTGGATACCAATAAACACCCTGCCAAATGCTGCCCCATGGTTCCTGTAATGAAACAGGGTGATATTATACTGATGGCCCAATACCGTTAAGAATTTGAGCAGAGCGCCCGGCCGTTCGGGAAATTCAAATCGATACAGGCGTTCATTGGCTAGGCCTTCTACCGGGCCACCGCCCATGTGCCGAACATGCAACGCGGCGACTTCATTGCTGGATAAATCCACCAAAGGATAGTGCCGGGAGATCTTTTCCTTAAGCCTGGCGTTCTGATCCGATCCGCCCACACTCTGGATACCCACCAATAGCCTGGCGTGTTCCTTGTCCCGATATCGATAATTGAATTCGGTTACATGCTGTTTACCAAGGAGTTTACAAAAATGCTGAAAACTGCCCGGCCGCTCGGGGATGGTAACACCCAGCAGCATCTCACGTTTTTCTCCTGCTTCACTTCGCTCGGAGATATGCCTCAACCGATCAAAATTAACGTTGGCGCCACTGACCACGGCTACCAGGCTGGCCGCACCAGATTGGTCCGTGGACTGCTCCAAATAGTGCTTCACACCCGCCAGGGCCAGCGCCCCTGCGGGCTC
>JAPKEK010000135.1 GCA_028822125.1 Pseudomonadales bacterium
ACTGATCGGCTCCATTGCCGGTACCTGGCTTGTTTCCCGAGTTGACATTAAATACCTGGTATACGGGTTTATTTCCGTCTCACTTGTGGCCACAACGCTGCTCACATTGGTTGACTCTGTCGAGGTCATGCTAATGCTCGCTTTTGTCTATGGTATTTCAGTGTCCGCTACCTTTAATGCCTATGTGGCATTTTCTCTTTCACAGGTGGGTTCACCGACACACCGTAATATTGCTTACATGCTGCTGATGTCAGCCCTGGGATCATCCTGTGCGCCCCTGTTCAGCAGTATGATAGTAGAAAATACCGGTTCCATTGAAACTGCGCTTCTTGTCTGTGCGGCTACCCTGGCTGTGGTCGCTCTGATACTAGTTGCAGTTGAGGTACTGTCCCAGCGCCATGCAAAAAAAGGCGGTCAGGTAGAACAGTAGAGTTATCACCAAAGCTGTTCAATCAGACGCTGGCAAGAGGGTATTAGAATTGTCCCAGGTGCGAGCCCTATCAAAGGCTGCTGACGGTTGTACGGGCGTACACTACAGATGGTAACTGGCGGTCGCAGTCCATAGCTTGAAGCCAGGCTGGTCCAGCAGCAGAGCATTAACGGCTAATCAGAATGTAGTATGGGAAGTACCCGATTGAGCCAGAGGCAACGGCTAAAGCGAGTCGGGCTGAAGGTTGTGAATGACTGAATGCACGTTCTGCCAGGTCGCTAATTTCTCGATTCCTGCAATTGATTGCGGCCACTTTTCTTGGCTTTATATAAAGCAGCGTCTGCTTCTTTCAGAACCGCTTCGGCAGTGTCAGTTCTTCCCGATTTCTCTGCTACGCCTATGCTGATGGTGACTGAAACTTTTTCGGTAGCGGCTCGGTAAGAACCTCGCGTGCACTCGGCGTTATCGCTTATGTCTGCCTCAGTTCGTTGTTTTTGGCGAATAACCATCTCATAGTCCTGAATGGACTTTCTGACTTCTTCGAGAAAGTAACTGGCATCATGGAGGTGCTTGCCGGCAAAGACGATGGCAAAGTCCTCCCCGACGTAGCGATAGACTTTTCCTGAACCTCTGATCTTATTAAGACTGCGCTCAACCATCTACAAGACCTGGTCTCCTACATCGTGACCATACGTGTCATTGAACTTTTTGAAGTGATCTATATCCAGCATGGCGATACTGAATTGCTGCCCCAGCGTCAATAACTGCTCGTTCAGGGCACGTCGTTGAGGCTAGCCGGTGAGTTCATCACGGTAGGCCATTTTGTACGAGTCACGCAGGATGGCTATAGACAGTAATATTGCAGAGGTCATGATCAGCGCATTGCTGGTATTTTCGAGTTGGACTATGGCACCTGCCAGTACGGCCACAGTGGCCGTGAATATTGCCCATGCGGTAGAGGTTCGCTGCCAGTAGACAGTTATTAAAAGAACTGCACTATTGATGCACAGGGCAATAGTGACTAAAGGACTGAAGGGTGAATGTAACAGCAGGTTCTGGAAGGGCGGCCAGTGGCTGCTAAAACCTGCGGACAGCTGCACTTTTTGAACCAGGTTAGGATACAGTACCCTACCGTATAGATACCGGCAGATTGCATAAGAATGAGTGTCAGCCGTCAAAGTCCCATTGACGTGAAAACACCTCGTTCCCTGTAGAATAGGATCAGTATGACGTTGGCTGGAAACAGGGCGTAGATAATTAAGCTACTGAGTGCTCCCGGGAATGCTGAGATCGGAATTCCCGTTAGAAGTGTTATCAGTATGGCGACAAAAAAGATTCGGCTGCGATTGAATGCAAAGGAAAGCATTAGCAAAAAAGCCAGACAGAGATGTGGACCGGTCTGCCAGACTTCAATGGGAATTTGAGGTAGTTTGTGGAGGTTGGTGAGGCATAGATAGATTCCACCGATGAGGGCACCGGCTATCAGTAAGGGTGATATCAGAATCAGGATGAGCTGCCTGGATATGTTGAGAACGAGACCGTAATCCTAGTAGCGTTAGGTTATCACATAGAGCATGCCCGTAGCGGCTCGCCCGCTGCTGAGAAAGTCAGCTACCTTTTGCCAGATGAGATGGTCAATGCCATGGCACAAAGTAGTGGTCAGTTGATATCGATCAGTTCAGCTATTTCAGATTATTACCTTTGTTTCCAAACGCTGGCAGCAACGTCAGTCAGTCCAAATACCTGCCAGCCTGGCCTTAGTTCACCAGCGCTGTCTCTACTTAAACCCGATCCAGATGATGTGGACAGCGCCTGTTCGATGCCCCAGCGGGTTATAGTTTGGATGCCGGTCATGTCATTCATCTCTGCGAGGCTACAGAACCTGGCATCGGCTGTTTCTTCGCCATCGAACTGGGGTTCGCCTGATTCATAATGCAGGCGAAATATCATATATAGGTTATTTACCGTGCCGCCCGCCATGTGTCGGAAGCCTATGGCATCACGCACCGTTGCGGTAATTGCTGATTCTTCAAACACCTCGCGCTCGACTGCCAGAGCCAGTGGTTCATCGTGTTCTGCATAACCACCTGGGAGCTGCCACATACCAGCGAAAGGTTCCTGCCCTCGTTGAACTAGCAGCGCCTTAATCAGGCCTGCTTGTTCGCGCAGTACCACACCGGCGCAGCCGATTGAAAAAATACCATAATCGATGAAACCGCAATCGAGGTCCGGGCAGGCGATACGTTCCCTGCCGCCATCAAAGCGACGGTCCAGCTTGGTTGCACAGCGTGGACAATAAGTGATATTAGCGATGGTTTTCTCCTGTTATTGGTTGATTGACTGTAGCTGCTTACGAGTTAGAGCAGATTGTGCCTGTTAAAACGATTAGCGCAACAGGTCATGTCTTTCGACCCATTCAAAGGTATCACAGGAGAGCGTTGCACACGTTCCCATCAGCTTCATCACTTTGGTGGTTATTTGAAGATCCTTCCAGATTCTACCGTGGGGTGCCGATAACTGGGATAAACGCTAAGCAGCGATATCGGAGCAGGGGTGTTGTTCTGCTTATGGATATTCATTTGTCTGGGCTGGAAGGTTACCCTTATGGACAGGCTTATCGCATACTGATGGCGCAACGGTTGCGAGAGAGCTGTTAATGTGGGATTTAAGGATGTCACTTGCAGGCAGGATCTGAACCCAAACCCAGAGTTTTTTACGGCTGGATGATTGTATTCGTTGGCTCCATTTTAACTTTTCTGGGGACTGGTTTTTATTCTTATTCTCGGGGAGTTTTCCTGCCATCTCTGGCGCAGGAACTGGCCGATGGAAGCCGTTTCGCCATTGCTATGGGCTTTTCCATTGCCGCTGTGACCAGCGCGCTGCTGGCGCCGTTTTTAGGCAGGATCCTGGATAGTTTTTCACCGAAGAAAGTGATATTAATTGGCATCGTTATTGTCACGCTTTCCTACCTGCTGCTTTCTATCTGCCAGGCCCTATGGCAGTTCTATCTCATAGTCGGCATCGGTATGGGTGCGGGTATGAGTTGTATGGGAAATCTGGCCTGGCACCGAACCATTATTTCCTGGTTCGACCACTGGCGCGGTAGAGCCATCGCTCTGGGGGTTCTGGGTGCATCGCTGGCGGGAGTCGTCATGCCGCCTCTGGTGACAGCACTGGTAGAGGAAATTGGCTGGCGGCCCAGTTTTATCATATTTGCCATTATCGTTATGACGCTGCTGACCCCCCTGGTGTATTACCTGCTCAAAGATCGCCCGGAGGAAATTGGTGAAGTGCGCGATGGCCATGCCTATCGAGCGAAACACGCTGATATAACGTTAGCTTCAGAATCTGAAGATCGTCTCTGGCACTGGCAAGACATGTTACGCTCCCCGGCTTTTTGGAGTATTGGTATGATGTTTGGTGCCATGGGCTGCGTTTATTCGGCTACTATGCTGCATCTATTTGGCCATTTAAAAGATATTGATTTATCTGCCAGTGAAGCTGCTTATGTATTATCGATTACGGCACTGTTCGCGGCGCTGGGCAAACCCATTGTGGGTTGGATGGCGGATGCACTCGGTGCCAGGATAACCATCTGGGTCGCTCTAATTGTTCATGTCATAGCCCTTTTGTTATTTGCGTCTGGAGGCGGTTTTGTGATGTCTCTGATTACCGGCGCAATCTATGGCTTTGGTTATGCCGGAATGAGCCCGCTGCGCACTTTTTCACTATCGGTGGCCATTGGAAACCGGTCTTTTGGGTCGGCTAATGGCATCCTGCGTCTGGTTGAATTACCTCTGGTAATATCGGCTTCACCTCTGGCTGGTTATATCTACGACACGACAGGAAGCTATCGAATTGCTTTTTTCATTCTTGCAGCATTGATGCTGATCTGTTGTATCGGACCTTTTTTTATTAAGGCGGGTGGCGCAAGGGAAAGGGCACTTAACCTGGGCAGTTCTTCAGCTTAACAGCGGATTAAAGTGGGTCAGGGCGTGAGCACCCTCAGCGCCATACCATCCATACCGGGGTCCGCGCCACCCTGTAAGCCAGTGGCGGTCGACTCGATGCCGTGCACGCCGGCAATGCCGAATGAAAGTGGTGAACGAATGACCTCATAACCCTCGTTTAATAGTGGTTCAACACTGTATTGTGGGATGCGGTTCATGATGTCAATGACATTGCTGGTTGCAGAAAATCGCGGCGCAGCGACGGCGTCGCTCATGGGCATGCCGAAATCGATGACATTAAGCAGGGCCTGCAGTACACCCATTGCTATCTGGGTGCCGCCGGGAGCGCCTAATACAATACGTGGTGTGCCCTTGTTAAAGACAATGGTCGGGCACAGTGAACTGAATCGGCTCTTACCGGGAGCCACTGACCCGGTACGACCGGGACGCGGATCGAACACCCCCATGCAACCGTTATACATAAAGCCGAGGCCGTTGGTAATGACGCCTGAGGGCATTCCCAGGGAGTGGGTCATGGTGAAGCAGTTACCGCGCGCATCGATAACGGCGACATGGGTGGTATCTTTTGATTCCTGCTGAGCGTTGAATCGTTCGACATGCATTTTTTCACCGGATTTGATTCGATCTGCTATAGCGCCAGCATATTGCTTGCCATTGAGCTTGCCGACCGGCACATCAACGAAAGCGGGATCTCCAACGTGGGCTTCCTTATCGGCTGTCGCTGCCTTCATCGCCTCAGACAGTGTTCGAATATAATTTGCAGAGTTGTGACCCAGACTGACAAGGTCAAAATTTTCCAGGATATTCATCATCTGTAGTAACATGATGCCACCACCAGGAGGGCGGTTTGTAGCGATGTCCATACCTCGATAAGTACTTTGCATTGGCTGGTATTGTGTCGTCTTGTAGCTCTGCAGGTCTTTCAGGCTCAAAAGCCCGTCGTGCTCTGCCATATCACTGGCAATCTGCTCCGCAATTTCTCCCTGATAAAAGATATCGGGGCCGTGCCGGGCAATTCGTTCAAGGGTGTCTGCCATATCTTTGTTAACGATTTTCTGGCCGATGTCCTTAAAGGACCCATCCGCCTGAAAGTACAGGTTTTTGCCGGCAGGTGAAAATCTGAGACGTTGATCAACCGCCACGCGGCCCAGACTGGCGCCGCTGGTCCACCAGGAATGTACGCGTGGCCTGATGATAAAGCCGTTGCGGGCAAACTCGATTGCCGGGGCACAGATATCCTGCCAGTCCCAGCTGCCATAGTTTTCCACTGCTTGAGCATACGCCATGAGGCTACCGGGAGTGGTGATTGACTGATATCCCAGATCATTGATGTGATCACGCAGCACGTAGCCAAAACCGTCGCGGGTTTCGCTGATCAGACGATCGGCCCACATATCTTCGGTTGCGCTCAGCGGGGTCTTGCCATGGAAGTCGATACAGGCATGGACGTTTTTCCCGGGCAGGAAGATCTGGCAATTACCGAAACCGGCTATACCTGTCATCTGCGGGTCTACCACGCCCTGGACCAGCGCAGCGGCTATGGCCGCATCAATGGCATTGCCGCCTCTTTTTAAAATGCGAGCACCGGCTTCGGCCGCTTCCGGTTGTGGCGCGACGATCATGGATTCTGTCATGCCTGCTTATCCTGATAAGTTAGTTGGTAAAAGGTAGCATGGTTTATGGCATAGCTCTCGTTAATGATTAGTCGAAAGGGCTTTGCTGGCAACTGTACTGAGGCAGGCTAAGCTCCCCCAGTGCCTGCCTATATTTCCCTGTCCAGGGCGTGAATGAGGTTGTTGACCTCCTCTTCACTGGTGTAATGGACAAAACTCATCCGAAGTACTCCATGAGCAGGATCTTCATCCATAGCCTGAATGACTCGTACACCGTAAAAATCCCCCCCGGCAGCCATAATGCCCTGGTTTGCCAGGCGCGCTGCAATGGCTGCTGCTGGCTCGGGCAATGCGACTGTCACGGTTGGCGCGCGAATAGCAGCATCT
>JAPKEK010000136.1 GCA_028822125.1 Pseudomonadales bacterium
CCTGTTGGGCCCTAACAAATTTTTCCTGTTGGAGATAAAACTGGGCTAATTGAAATAGCGGCGTGGCTCGATGTCCAATGGTTTTTGATGCTTCGATCAGCAGTTGTTCCGCAATCTCCGGCTTGCCCTGTTTAGCCAATAACAGACCATGGGCCATCTGGTAGTACGGATAGTTTATGGCTTTTAATTTGGACAGCCGTGCCTCAGCCTGTTCAAGGTCTCCACCAGCAATTCCAGGTGCATTCAGATAGAAGCTGAATACGGCAAAGTTGGCTTTAATATGTTGCTGGTTCAGTACCAGGACCTTATTCCAGGATGCCAGTGCCCTTTTTGCCATACCTATTTTTCTGAATATATTGACTTCACCGACCAGAGAAAGAGAGACGATACCGCTCAGATAGTGGCCTTCTTGATAATCAGGCACGAGCTTTAATAGTTTTTTCAGACGGGTACTTGCCTGGGTAAACAGACCTAATCGCCAGTAAGAGATGGCCAGTTGGTATTGTTGGCGGCTATTTAGTGGCGTCGAAACTGCCAGCGTTTCCAATTGAGTTTTTAAAAGAAGAAAATCCTGATCGGGAATGGCAGTTTGAAAAGTTGTTGCCTGCGCCAGTGGCAAGCTAAACAATATCAGGCAGCAACAGATTCTAAACGATGGCATAGCGAACTCCGATGTCTGTATAGGTGTAGACTTATTAATCATAGCTGTAGTGATAGAGGTCGACTGAAGTGAAATTACCTGACAAAGATGAAATAACAAGCGCCGCCGAGGAGATTTATCGATTTATGCAACCGTCAGCGCAACTAACCTGGCCTTTGTTGAATGAACGTGTAAATGGAGAAATCTGGGTTAAACACGAAAATCACAATCCCACAGGAGCGTTCAAAGTCAGGGGTGGTCTTTACTATCTTGCCCGGCTTGAAGAAGAGTTGGGATCTTCTATCACGGGTGTGTGTGCAGCGACTCGTGGAAATCATGGTCAAAGTTTAGCATTTGCTGCCAGCAAGCGGGGAATTCGGTCGACCATAGTCGTTCCCGAAGGCAATAACAAAGGTAAGAATGCAGCGATGCGTGCCCTGGGTGCGGAACTAATAGAATACGGCAGGGACTTTGATGAGGCGGTTGTTTATTGTAAGGGATTAGCAGACAGCGAAGGTTATCATATGATTCCTTCATACCATCGAAACCTGATTGCCGGAGTGGCTACCTATGCGCTTGAAATGCTGGAGCAATTAAAGACACTGCAACGGATTTATGTGCCGATCGGGATGGGTTCCGGTGCCTGCGGGGTGATTGCTGCAAAACAGGCGCTTGATCATGAAGTTGAAGTCATTGGCGTGGTCTCCAGCCATGCTGACACCTATGCGCAATCGCTGGCTGCGGGAGAGGTAGTAGCAACGGACAGTGCAGATACCCTTGCCGATGGCTTGGCAGTGCGACGCGCGGATGCTACGGCACTAAGCGTGCTGCAGGAAGGTTTAGCCGGCATTGTCTGCGTTACTGATGAAGAAGTTCAAACGGCCATGGCAGATTATTTTCTGTGTACTCATAACCTGGCTGAAGGTGCGGGTGCAGCTTCTCTAGCGGCGTTAAATCAAGACCTGAAAAATGGCAGTCAATGGGATTCGGCTGGTATAGTTTTATCTGGTGGTAATGTATCGCCAGAAGTATTCAGCAAAGTATTGGAACAATGCGGCTAAAATGTTTAAGAACAATGATTAAACCTGGCAGAGATCCCAGCATAGCGGAGAGTATCCAAGGTATCCCTGTCGGTAATTCCCGGCAATGGCTGGAACAGCCTTTTGCCTGCTACTGTCTTTACCATG
Source organism: Pseudomonadales bacterium (assembly GCA_028822125.1). Taxonomy (GTDB): domain Bacteria; phylum Pseudomonadota; class Gammaproteobacteria; order Pseudomonadales; family Azotimanducaceae; genus UBA9926. Next base: position 1,828 of record JAPKEK010000136.1, read on the forward strand.
CTGTTACGACTGAATCAGGAATTCCGGCGGCACCTTCGGTGAGGCTCTAACGATGTTGGTCCATCGTTTTAAGTTATTGTTTCAGGCCCATTGGATGAACCGCTGTCTATGACGACCCCAGCGCCTGGCATTTTAACAAAAAGAAAACTCTCGGATGATGGACCGGAAGCGGGTCGTTTTGTCGAAGGGGCTGTTCATTACCACCTCAGCAGGCTAACCGGATTCATGCTGCTGGGGTTTGTTGCCGTGATGGGTGCCAATCTGGTAGAGACTTTATATATAGGCAGTGTAGGTACGATTGAGTTGGCTGCTTTAGGATTTACATTCCCGGTGGTGATGTCCCTGCAGGGTGTCACCATGGGCCTGGGCATTGGCGCCTCTTCCGTGGTTTCAAGAAGTATTGGTGGAAATGCCGTACAGTCGGCAAAGATATTGATTACCCATAGTTGTATCCTGGTTGTTTTTTTCGCTGTCATCCTCAGCGGTTCTCTGTATTTCTTACTGGATACTTTGTTTGGCTTATTAGGTGCTGGGCAACAGGTGTTGCCGCTGGCGATAGACTACATGCAGATTTGGTTGCTGGGGTTCCCGCTTTTTGCCATATCGATGGTTGGTTCTTCCCTGATGAGAGCTGCAGGAGATGCAGTGAAGCCATCCTTCCTGATGGCGGTGGGGGCTGGTTTCCAGATTGTGCTGGGCCCCGTTTTTATTTTTGGCGTGGCAGGAATACCCGCGCTGGGGCTGGAAGGTGCAGCCATTGCTTTTGTTTTTGCCCGATTGGTTAGTTTCTTATTGTTTTCTTATTACCTCTACAAAGATGACTTGTTCATTTTTAGAATTCAAGGCTTCTGGAGTTCGTGTAAGGATATTCTGCATGTAGGTTTACCAGCCATTCTGGCGAATTTGATTTCACCCATTTCAATGAGTGTTATCACTCGCCTGCTGGCCGGGCATGGCGCTGTGGTGATTGCTGGCATGAGTGTAGCATCGAGAATTGAAGCTATGCTGGCCATGGTAATGTGGGCTCTTTCGATGAGTGTCGCGCCATTTATAGGGCAGAACTGGGGTGCTCGAAAATATCTTCGAGTCAAGTTGGTTCTGCGGCTTAGCAATCTCTTCGCCCTGGTCTGGGGGTTTTTCTCTTACTGTGTTTTGCTGCTGGTTGGCCCTTATTTGATTAGTCTTGTGAACTCTGACCCCGAGGTTATCGCCGTAGCCGGGGTGTATCTCATGATAGTTCCGCTGGGGATGGGTCTGATGGGCGTGGTTGCTATCAGCATGTCGAGCTTTAATGCGCTTGGCAAGCCTGCACCTCCGCTGATCATCTCTACCCTGCACATGCTATTTCTATCCATCCCATTTGCACTGGTGGGTGACTGGCTGTTCGGATATCGAGGTATTTTCATCGGCAGTGTTTTAGCCGTACTGGTTTCGGCGTGCGTCTGCTTTATATGGTTGCGACGAACAATTAGAGCCGGGCAGGCAGCTGGGTTATGGGCTATCGACTTGACTTAGTATTTACCTTCAGACCCGTGATAATAATTGCGGCAATGAAGTAGAGCAGGATAAAGGTCAGGAATGCAATCTGATAACTTCCGGTCTTGTCATAAACCCAGCCCGCAAAGGGCGTACCGGTCAGATGTAAAATCGCCATAGGTGGCCTCATTGCGCCCAGGACCCTACCGAAGGATGCTCTGCCAAAAGCAGCGCCGACGACGGCGCCCTGCATTGGCACAATTCCTCCCATACCAAAGCCAAACAGGCAGGCACCGATCAGAAACGAGATATAACCGGTGGACAACAGCATGATAATTTGGCCACATAGCTGAAATACGATTGCCAGCCAGATCGCGTGCCTCACATCCCAGCGATCGATCAGAATACCGTAAATAAGTTTTCCCATGATGCCAAAAGCGGCTGTGCAGGAAGCAATAAGTGAGGCTGACAGCAGTGAGTAACCTCGATCGGTGAGTTGCGGAACCATGTGGATGAGGGTGGCACCCTGTACACAAAATAACAGCCCAATGACTACGACAAGTATCCAGAAATTTCGATCGGCCAGAAACTCGGCAGTCTTCAGCGGTGCTTTCGTGCTGGGAAGGCGAGCTATTTCTGTTTCCCCGTCGGGAAGCTGGCCAATTTCCTCCGGTCGCGAAATCACGTATCTGAGGACAAGAGGCACAACCAGGATCAAGGTGATCAGGCCATAGACAAGAAAGCCTTGTCGCCAGCCAAAGTCGGTAACCAGGTAAGCACTGACGGCCGGCATGAGAACCCCGGAAGCAGAAATTCCTGTTGCTGCAATTCCCAGTGCCATACCGCGCTTAAGAACGAACCAGTTACTAACCAGCTTTGAAGTGGCAAGCTGGCCCATTGCACCGGCACCAAAACCAATGAAAATACTTAGGATCAGGTAGAAATGCTGTGCGGTTTCGGCCAGGCTTAATAGAGAGAACCCCAGTCCCATGGACACAGCGCCAGCTGCCATGATTCGTTTAAGCGGATAGCGGTCTAATGCCCGTCCTATAAACGGGGCCAGTACCGCACCCACTGACTGAGTTAGGGTAATACCGATAGCGACCCCAAATCTTGAATCTCCAAATTCCGCTGCAATAGCCTTGAAGAAAACGCCGTAGGAATAAAAGAAGAATCCAACGGCGATAAAGTCGACCAGAAAGGCGACTGCCACCATACGCCAGCCGGAAAATGACGCTGTTGATTCTGTAGCGGTTGGAGTCAAGACTGGGCACTCGAGGATTTCAGGCGCGATTCTACCGTTTTTATGCAACCGGTGTATGCTTGCTGAGGTAATTAATTCGGAGCATAACAGTGCAAAGAGAGATCTGGACTGAAAATGGCCTGATTCAGGGGACCTGCATTGGTGAACTCGAACCTGTTCTCGACGTTTTCGTTGAGAACTTTAAGACCAGGGGAGAAGTCGGCGCAGATCTTTGTGTCGTTCGGGGGGGGGGGGGGGTGATCAGACTTTGGTGAATCTGCGGGGTGGTTATCAATCGATAAAAGAAAGGATACCGTGGCAGGCTGATTCCCTTTGTGTTCTTCATTCCTGTACCAAAGGCGCGACCGCCCTCTGCGCCCATTGGTTGCTGGACAGGGGTGATATTTTACTCCATGAACCGGTAGCAACCTACTGGCCTGAATTCGCGCAGAAAGGCAAGGATAGCGTTACCGTCGCAATGCTGCTGAATCATACTGCTGGATTACCGGCACTGCGTACGCCGTTGAAACCGGGTGCTTATCTGGATTAGCATTACATGGTCGAGCAATTGGCAGCTGAACAACCCTTTTGGGAACCAGGTACTCGGCACGGTTATCATATGACTACCTTTGGCTGGCTGGTCGGTGAGGTGGTGCGACGGGTATCCGGGTTGAGTCTTGGAACTTTTTTCAAAACGCATATTGCAGATCCACTGGCAGTTGATTTTTGGATTGGGCTGCCCGGCTCAGAACACGGCAGAGTGTCGAGATTGCTGCGCTGGAAGCCGGAAAAAGGCTTTCAGCACGCGCCTTTTACCAGGCAGCTTTTGGCGGCCCCAAAATCTATTCAGGCGTTGGCCTATTTTAATAACGGCGGTTACAAGGCTGATTCAGCGGATAGTTAACAGTGCGAATTTGGCGCTGGCGGTGGTATAGGAAATGGCCGGGCCTTGGCTCGCCTGTATGCGCCTTTAGCTAATAAAGGAATATTTAATGGGGTCAGGGTGTTTAGCGAAGACCAGATTGAAATAATGGCGACTACCGTTGTGGCAGGTGGACAGGATATGACCTTGCTGATGCCCAGTCGTTTTAGTTACGGGTTTATGAAATCTATGGATAATCGGTATCGGCCCAGTGGTCATATTGAATCATGCCTTCTGGGCTTAAGTGCTATGGGTCATGCAGGCGCCGGCGGTGGTCTGGGTTTTGCCGATCCTGACCTGGGTATATCCTTTGGCTATGCTATGAACAAGATGGGCCCCGGTATCCTGCTTAATGAACGCAGTCAGAATTTAGTGAATGCAACCTATAAGAGTATGGGATACCGTTTTTCCAATAGTGGTAACTGGGTCAAGGCATAAGCGTGACTGTCTTTCCTGGAGGTTCTGTCGAGTATAGGCTGAGGTTATTTCAGGCGTTCTATTCCTGCGGTTTGCAGGTGCCGGTTCATCTCAGCCATGGTGTTAGACAGGACAACATGGTACTTTTTGAAACACCCCGATGGACATCGAAGTAACGGTTTGTAAAGGCTGGGTCATAATGGGGAAGTGAAGGTAATTAGGGAGAAAAAAGTATGAATTTTGAGTTTTCCGAAGAACAGAATCTGCTGCGCGAGCAAGCTCAGGGGTTTTTGCGGGATTACTGCCCGGCGTCCGTTGTTCGTCGCGTCCTGGAGGGTGAAGAATCTTATGACAAAGACCTCTGGCAGAAAGTAGTAGATATGGGCTGGACGGCAACCGTGATCCCCGAAGAATATGATGGTCTGGGCTTGTCATATCTGGAATTGAGTGTCATTGCAGAGGAACTGGGCAAGGCTATAGCGCCGATTCCGTTTTCCTCTTCAGTTTATCT
>JAPKEK010000137.1 GCA_028822125.1 Pseudomonadales bacterium
TTCAGGGGGCCATGCAAAACCAACGCTGTTTCTTACGCCGGATGCAAAGGTTTGCGGGATCATTGGCTGGGCAGTGATATCCAGCGTTTGAATGGAAGCAAAAACAGGATTGTCGGAAAGGCAGATATTGCAGGGTGCACCAACGGGTACGTAGAGTAAGCCATCTGGACCGAAATCAATAAATTTCCATCCATGGTGTCTCTTGTTTGGAAACCCCAGGTAAATGATTTCGGGATCTTTTAATTGGTTGAGGCGCTGATCTATATTGCTGATTTTGAGTACATCGCTGAGCGCAGCAATATATAAGTCGTTGCCCCGAATAGCCAGGCCCGATGGCATGGTAAGATCTTCGGCCAGTACCACCACAGTCTCAGCATAAGCATCGCCGTCCTGGTCTATGAGACCATGAACCTTGCCTGCCTTTCTGCTGCCTGCAAAGATAACGCCGGATTGACTGATGGCCAGCTGTCTTGGATTCTCAACTTTGGCAAATACTGCTATGCGGAAACCGGCTGGCAGGTTAAGTTGATGCAGCGGTAAAGAATCCGAGGAAACGGACCCGGTATAAATAAGTACCGAAAGAAGTAGCAGCCGCCGACATTTGTATACAACACCACCATACTCAATCATTCTAGGACCACCGATACTTGATATGAATTTGTTGACCGATAGCCTCAAAGACGAGATACAGGAATGCTACTCTCGCTTCCTGTCCAGTAAGGCATTTAACGCTCGTTACTGCCAGCGTCTGATGATAGCAGAGGTTGCCAGGCAATTATGCGAAAAAAGAGATGAGGCAGCCGAAACCTATCCACTGGCATTAATTGAAGCTGGGACAGGTACCGGTAAAACAGTGGCCTATGTGATTGCAGCCCTGCCCATAGCCAGAAGCAGGGGCAAACGTCTGGTTATTTCTACTGCAACCATAGCCCTTCAGGAACAACTGGTATTCAGAGATCTGCCTGACATTCAATCGAATTCTGATATGGAATTCAGCTGGGCACTGGCCAAAGGGCGCCGCCGCTATGTCTGTCTGTCGCGGTTAGATGCCTTGTTACAGGAGGGGGCGAGCGGTAATCAGGCGCTTCGCTTTTTTGAAGACGAGTTAGCCAGCCCTGGAGAAGAGGATTTGGTTGCCTACCAAGAAATGATAGGCAAACTGGCCTCCGGAGAGTGGAATGGTGACCGGGATAGCTACACGGAGACCGTTGCTGACCCGAGCTGGCGAAAAATCAGCACGGATCGGTCGCAGTGTACTCATAGACAGTGTAGTTACTTCAGGAACTGTGCTTTTTATCGTGCCAGAGAAAAGCTGATTGATGCCGATGTTCTTGTCGCCAATCACGATCTGCTATTAGCTGATGTTGCCAACGGGGGTGGTAATGTATTGCCTGAGCCCGCGGACTGCATGCTGATTCTTGATGAAGCCCATCACCTGACCGAGAAAGCCCGTTCACAGTTTTCTGCTGTTGTCTCCCTGAACTTGGCAATGACGAATCTTGAATCAGCTATGACGCTAAGCCAGCAACTGGAAGTATCCATGCAGGCAGTTGACCTGCTGCCCCAGCTTCCTGGTTTTTCCCAGCTAGAACAACTGACTGATCGATGTAGGGACGGCGGAGAACTGCTAGCTGAGTTGCGTCTGTTACTGAATCAGTTCTTTGAAAAAGCAATATCGAGTGGCCGACAGAATCGATTTCGATTTCCCTGCGGTAAAGTCAGTGCCAGTTTAATTGAACAGGGTCAGTCAATGGCGCGCCTTTATGGCAGCATAATTCAGCTTCTTGAGCTCTGGCACGGTGAACTGGAGCGGGCAATACCAACAGCAGATCTTGCCCAGAGATCAGCATTGGAAAGCTGGATACCCAGCCTGGGCGGCCTGATAGCCCGATTGGTGCAGGCGCAACGCCTGTGGGATTTGTTCACCCAGGAAGAACGACCTGACCTGCCCCCCCGTGCACGTTGGATCGATTTTTCAGAGGATGACTTGATTGTTCACTGCTCGCCTATAAGCGTTGCTGAAACGCTGGCCGATTCGCTGTGGGGTGCCTTTGAAGGCGTTATCATGACTTCTGCCACGCTGTCGGTAGGGGGTGATTTTTCGCTGATTCGAGACGAGCTGGGATTGCCCCTGCAGGTTCGTAGCGTCAGTCTTCCCAGCCCATTTGACTATGCTGGTCAAGGTCAATTGCGTATTCCAGAGATGCAGTCTGATCCAGGTAAGCCAGCAGAACACAATCAGGAAATTGCCATTTTAATCCCTGAATTGTTAGCCGAAAAACAAAGTGGGCTTGTTCTGTTCACGTCCTGGCGGCAGATGCAGTTTGTGATCAGTGAAATGCAGGAACCTTTCCGCTCGTTGATCATCTGCCAGGGCGAATTGACCAAAAGCGATATGCTTGACAAGCATCGACAGAATATAGATTCCGGAGCACATAGTTACCTGTTTGGTCTGGCGTCTTTTGCTGAAGGGGTTGATTTACCTGGAGACTATTGCTGCCAGGTGGTTATTGCCAAGATTCCTTTTACTGTACCAGATGATCCGGTGGGAGCGACCCTGTATGAATGGATCGATGCCAATGGTGGTAACTCGTTTGAGCAGGTTATGGTACCCACAGCGGCGCTTCGTTTAACTCAGGCTGCCGGTCGGTTATTACGAACAGAACAGGATAGAGGCATCGTTACGATTCTGGATAGTCGGTTGCGAAGTCGAAGATATGGGCAGCAATTGATCCGTGCGCTACCACCTTTTACACTGGTTGCGCCTGGATGAGATCAGGATAGCAATGGAATTGACGACAATCAGCGCTTTAGCGGATGCGCAGGGAATTCACGATAGAGGTTTTATAGAGGCCCTTGCTCTGGTTGCCCGTGAAATCAAGCGGCGCAATGTCAGGACTGTGGGTATTTCAGGAAGCCAGGGTAGCGGCAAATCAACTTTCGCCCGGATGCTGTCCGAGTTGTTGATGACCGAATCAGACCAAAAGAATACGACGCTATCGCTTGATGATTTTTACAAGACCCGGGCAGAGCGAACACAATTGGCAGCAACCGTACATCCTCTGTTTTTAACCCGCGGCGTACCAGGAACTCACGACGTTCGATTGATGCTTGATGTAAAGAATCGACTGCTTCAAGGCGCTGTGGTGGAGGTGCCTGTTTTTGATAAGGGCAGTGACGATCGTCGAAAACAAACGAGGCAGATTGGACCTGTACAATTGATAATACTCGAGGGGTGGTGTTTTTCAGCCGTTGCTCAGGAGGAAGCTGCTTTACAACTTCCCGTAAACGAACTCGAAAGATTGCAGGATCCACAAGCTGTGTGGCGCAAAGCGGTGAACCAGAAGTTGGCAGGATCTGATTACCAGGCGTTGTTTGAAGTTGAACTGTCAGTATTTTTTCAGGCGCCGGACGTGGAATCGATTATTCGATGGCGGCTTGAGCAGGAGCTACGCTTTAACCAGGGAACATTGAGCATGACCGAGCAGCAGATCCGTGAGTTTGTGCAGCATTACCAGCGTTTGACGGATTGGATGTTGCAGGATAGGTCCGGTTCATCGGATATAGTGATAGCGCTTGATCAGGATCATAGCGTATCAGGAGTGAACTTAGATAATTGATTCAGCCAGCATTCAGTAAGCCTTTGTTAAGTTAATGGCAAAGCAACTGGAGTAGTGGATCATGAAAATTGTTCTCTTTGTTATTTTAGGATTGATGGCACCGCAGGGGATTGCTAACCATAATCTCTCATCTAATCCCGTCAGTTATGAGTATGCCACGGTATTAGATACCCAACCGATCATAGAATCCGTGCGGGTGGTGACGCCGGTGGAAGAATGCTGGCAGGAAAGAGTGAGCGATCGTCATGGCGATCACGGCGTCGGCCTGGTGGTGGGAGCCTTTGTCGGTGGGGCATTGGGTCATGTTGTCGGTCATAAAAAAAAGAACAAGCAGGTGGGCGCTGTGCTAGGTTCGATATTGGGTGCAACACTGGGCAATGCGGTCTCGGTTGATAGACGTAGCCGTCGGCATCATTACAGAACCGAAGAGTATTGTGAAATCGTTGAGCAAAGCCAATATGAAGAGCGCGTCATAGGCTATGATGTGCGATATCGTTACAATAACTCGACCTATACGGCTCGCATGGATACAGACCCGGGTGATACCATCAGAGTTCGAATTGAAATGTCTCCGGTAAGCTAAGGAGTTTCTGATGCGCATATTGTTGTTAGTTATGCTGTTGACCTGGGGTGTCAATAGTCTGGCTGAGCCAACCCTTTTTGAAGGAAAGCGCAGTAGAGTCATTCCACCCCAGAAATTTGCACCCGAACTCGATCGAGGTCGGGTACAGATTGATAATCAACGGGCTGCATTGCTGGTCAGGAATCGTTTTTCAGAAAGGCGAATTCTAGGATTAAGGCTCATCCAGAGCAAAGGCCCCGCGATCTATAAAGTAAAGACATTGTCGGATTCCGGCGTTGTAAAGTTCGTTTTTGTTGATGCCGGCAGCGGCGAGGTTTTCGAATAGGGCGAGATCGTTATGACGGATCGACTGTTGCTTATTGAAGATGAAAAAACCTTGCGCCGCCAACTCGTCGAACTGCTCGAAACTCATCTGTTTGAGGTGGATGCCTGTGTCGATGGTGTCGAAGGTGTGCATATGGGTGAATCATTTAATTATGATATAGCTGTTATTGATTTAGGCTTACCCCGCCTTCCCGGGTTGGAGGTCGTTAAAAGACTGCGATTGTGCGGTAAGGACTTCCCCATTCTTATTTTGACTGCAAGAAGTGACTGGACTGACAAGGTAGACGGGTTAGCGGCGGGTGCTGACGATTACCTGGTAAAGCCTTTTCATGTCCAGGAACTGTTAGCCAGATTAAAGGCATTAACGCGCCGTGCCAGAGGACAGCTGCGCACAGAGTTATCAGCCGGGCCGATAAAGATGGACACTCGCTCCAAAGGCGTCGAAGTAGCAGGCGCAACCATGGATTTGACAGCCTATGAATATAATCTGCTGCACTATCTGATGTTGAGACCCAATGAGGTGATTTCAAAAACTGAACTCACTGAACACCTTTACCATCAGGATTTCGATCGGGATAGTAATGTTATTGAGGTTTTTGTTGGCCGCCTTAGAAGAAAGCTTGATCCCGGAAACCTACTGCATCCTATAGCAACAGTGCGCGGACAAGGTTATCGATTGAACTGCCCGTGAATAAGATGAACCGTTTTGGACTGACTTCACTGCGGGCCAGATTGCTGGTTGCTGCCATGGTGGTGCTGGTGATTTTTCTCGGTTTAATGGGACTGGTACTGGATGATGCTTTCCACCGAAGTGCAGAAGAGGGCGTCCGTGAAAAGCTGATTCTTCAGGTGTATGGTCTGCTTTCGATGACCGAAGATGATAGTGGTGCGCTTTTTTTACCAGAGTCCATGCAGGAGCCCCTGTTTAACGCCCTGGGCAGCGGATTATATGGTTTGGTACTCAGGGATGATGCAAGTGCACTCTGGCGTAGTATCTCGGCGCTGGACGTCATTGTCTCTCCTGAGATTATCAACCGGGTGCAGGCCAACAGGGCAACAGGGCAGCCTCAGTTCGGGAGAATTGCGCTAGGTAAAGAGCATGCTTATTTTCTCATTTATCGAGTGAACTGGCTGGGAGCGGAGCGATCTGGTTTTTATCAGTATCTCATAATAGAAGATTCCTCTGGAATTGAAGCATCACTAGCCAGCTATCGAAATAGTTTGTGGGGTTGGCTCCTGGGTGTGGTGCTGGCACTGGTTTTGCTGCAGTTAATGATTATGACCTGGGGTTTGAGACCGCTGGCAGCCTTTTCTAAGGACATCCTTGTAGTTGAACAAGGCGGCAAGGGCAAGTTAGAAGGGGCCTATGTCTCCGAACTGATGCCCTTGGCGGATAATCTCAATTTACTGATAGAGAACGAGCGTTCTCAGCGAGAGCGATATCGTACTTCATTGGCTGATTTGGCTCATAGTCTGAAAACACCCCTGTCGATTATTCGAAACGCAGTTTCCGGTGTAGGGGTAACAGGAGCCATCGGCGATAATTTTAGGAGAGAATTGCTCAGGCAGGTCACTCGCATGGATGAACTTATTGGTTATCAACTGGAGCGGGCGGTGGCCGCCAGTAGCAGAGTGACCAGAAAGCGAACGCCGGTGATCCCGTTGCTCGAAAAACTCGTTTCGGCGATGCAGAAGGTTTATAGCGATAAAGGTTTAACCATGAATGAGAATATAGCGCCCGCTGATTTTTCAGGGGATGACAGGGATTTTATGGAGGCAGTGGGTAACCTACTTGATAATGCCTGTAAATTCGGTCAGAAGCAGGTGCGCATCACCTTGGTTGATCTGGGCCAACAGCTGC
>JAPKEK010000138.1 GCA_028822125.1 Pseudomonadales bacterium
GCACTGTTGTCCTCGCCAACTCCCTCAGGACCTACTCGAGCATCCGGTGCTGCAATGGAGGCACCAATCGATACAGGACCGCCCTGTCCAATTGAGCCCCCCGTTAAATTTAACCAGATATGTGCCGCTGCTGTCTGAGCCGGCTCATAGACAGCCCCACCGCCGCCTGAGTCACCACAGAAAATACTCTTTTCAGGCATTTGCGAAGCCAGAATTCCGGCGACTTTAGCTGTACTCAAGCCACCTTGAGGAATGTCAACAGATTGGCTCTGATAGCACTTTGGTTTCTCGTCTGAGGCTTCCAGCAATGTCTCGAGCTGCGCCAATGCGCCAACGACATCCTGGTATCCACCGGCCAATTCGAGGATCTTGCACCCCTTAGGCACTAGTAAGGACTCAGATTCAGGGTAGGCAAAAAAACTCACCGGCGCCTCCGCACCAGCAAGAACAATGTGACTGACACCGGCCAATGAAGCTAATACATGCTCAGGGAAATAAGGCAATCGTTCAACCAAAGGAGTACCCGGACCACCATCAACGCGGGCGGGGAAAGTAACCATGGCGATCCGACAACCTAATTTTGCCGCAATTCTTGCTGCCGAAAAACGCGCAGCAAGGTCCAACCCCTGTTTGTCCAACAGAATCAAGCTGCGATCATCGATGTGCTCTGCTACCTGTTCGACCTGTTGCAAAGTAACTCTTTCTCGCACTGGCACAGCAGCTGCCGAGGCTACCTGCTGTGCTTCCAGCCAACAGGCGTCAGCGGGGATGATCAGGGTAGAAATCTGTCCAGCCGAGCCCGGCCTGGGTTGCATGGCTGAACACAGTGCCTGCATGCCATCACTACTTAAAGATGCAGCAGTAGAATCGGATTTAATCCAACTTGACACGTTCCTGGCGAGCGTATCGATATCAGAAGTTAAAGGCGCGTCAAAATCCACGTGATACAGCGCATGATTACCCACTAAATTAATCAGCGGTGTAGCCGCTCGCCGGGCATTATGCAAATTTGCTATTCCATTACCCAGCCCCGGCCCCAGGTGCAACAAAGTGGTTGCCGGTCTACCGCTCACCCGGGCATAACCATCTGCAGCGCCGGTACAGACACCTTCAAACAAGCACAGGACGCTACGCATCTTTTCAACACCATCAATCGCCTGTACCAGGTGCATCTCTGAAGTCCCTGGATTAGCAAAGCAGACGTCTACGCCGGCATTGACCAGGGCCCGAATTAAACTTTCTGCGCCATTCATTTTTTCAACCCAAATCTTTTATATTATCAACGGTTCAACTGCTGGAGTGTGAGCGAATTCCTAATCTGCTGCAACAGGTAATGCACCGCGCTTTGGCCCCACCAATAGCCTGCAGTTGCAGCCACAGATGGCAATTTAAGCTAGGTCACCATGCCTAACTGGTTCAGCATCGTTGCAGGTAATCCTGCGGCCTTTGAAACACCCTGCAGGACAATATCCAGGTAAGCGATATCATCTTAATATCGGACCTACGGGGCGGCGTAGTCAGCCCAACTGGAGCCTGGAGGAAATTATGGCTGCATTACCTCACTAGATATTAATACTGGGAAATCGAGCCGAACGGGTCGCCGCTATAGGATGATTATTAAAATCATGATAAGTAAATACGACAGAAAACTTGATCTCATCGCTCAAATTCCGCCCGGCAGCGTGAAACAGTTTACTATGAAAAAAGAGGATGTCACCCGCTTTGAGTTCAACTCTTTCGGCGCGTTTTATGAGTGCTTTATTCTCCGCAAGATCGGCTCGCAGGAACAGCGAAGCATCAAAGCGCCCCGGATCCAATGCCAGCCGATGGCTTCCCGGAATCACACGTAAACAACCGTTATTGTGGTTTTCTTCAGCCAGTGCCAACCACACGCTGATCAGATTGTCCTGATCAAAAGCCCAGTATCGATTGTCTTGATGCCAAAGGGTTACGCTGGAAAAACCGGGTTGTTTGGTCATGATGCAATTGTGATGACATTGTGACAGACCAATCTGCTCGAGTGCAAAAAGTTGCTGCAAGCAGGCTTTGACACTGGCATGAGCAGCCCACTTTCTGAATGCTAGATCTCTGGAACAGGCCTGCAATAGCCTTCGAACTGTCGTGCCTCCGACTGCTTCAGGGTGTACTGGAGACCCTGGATATTGTAGGTCGACTTCATATTCGACAGGCGCCAGATTCTGTTGCAGATGGTTCACAGCCAATGCCTGCAATTCATCGCAGACCTCACCGTCGGCAAGTCCTTCAGCCACGACAAATCCGTTCTTGTGAAAACTACTGACATCTGCTGCGGTTAACAATTCATTCTTCCTTCTACACATAGGCACAGCTAAAGCGGCTGATTATACTTAAATTTCCAGCATTGCGCTGACCGGCTGCCTGCAAATTAATGCCAGGAAAACCAGTCAGAGCAGTTTCGATCTACTGGCACCTGCTTGCGTCACCTATGAGCCAGATCCAGGCGCGCTACCAGGCCCGCTTGGGCGCCCAGCAAACGCTTGATCTCCTTATGACCTTTTATGGCTGTGTAATCCTGACGCAGGCACCCCCAGGGTAATCAAGTCCATCCGCCGGACAAAAATTCACGAGACCATTCCCCCAGCAGTCTTAACGCGTGGCCCTGCCATACCCGTCTTACCGCTAGCCGGCGAGGTAGCCACTCACTGTCAGGTGGGTAACTGCAGTCCAGAAGATTCTCTTCCCAGGTGGGCGGTATCGTTAAAACGTCTTAGCACGATGCGATCACTATCAACCACGATATTGCTGATGGACCCATTATCTGCCCCATTAAAAGCAAATGGGCGTGATTCAGTGATGGTAGCAAGCACCTTGCCAATGACACCGCCGTGCACAAATGCAGCAACCAACCGATCTGGATTAGCACGGGCGATATTTCGAATCCCGCGCATAACCCTTTCCTGAAATGCTTGGCCTGGCTCCGCACCTGGCACCACATCCCAGCGTTCCAGCGACAGCATCTGCTGGAATATCGGGTCATTCTCATGGGCTTTCATCCTTAGTAGACCACCCTCCCAGTCACCTAAATGAACCTCGTGCAAATCTGGTTCCAGGATCGGCGTCAAACCCAAATGCTCACACAAAGGTGCTGCTGTTTCGGCAGTTCTCCTGAGCTTAGTAACATACACCGCATCAATTGCCAGGTATGCCAGCCTGGACCCAACCCGAATAGCCTGTTGCTGGCCGTCAGGGGCCAATTCAGGGTCACCCTGGCCATGCACAAGTGGAAATGGCTGGTCCGCTCGAGCAGCCCGCGATTCACCATGACGCACTAACAGAATTTCAGTTGAGCCTGGTGGTCGCTCAAATCTGGATTGTCGATATTCCTTTTCAGTCATGGTTCTCTACCCTTTATTACCAAGGCTTTCATTACCAAGGCCTTTATTACCAACGCCTTTATTACCAACGCCTTATTTACCAGGACCCTATGGTAACGCAGATCAGATTGTACCCGCCAGCAACTGGCGGTATTCTTGAATAATAAAAAAATCAAAGTTAAGGAACCATCATGGGTTGGCAAGAGGAAATCACTGAATTAACAACGCGGGGTAAACTCTCCGAGTTAATGGGTGGAACTGAGAAGGTTGAAAGACAACACCATTTTGGAAAATTGACCATAAGGGAGCGTATTGACGCGATCACGGATGTTGGCAGTTTTAGAGAAATCGGTAAACTTGCTGGGGTCGGCCAATACGATGACGCCGGTCATCTCACCGGTTTTACTCCCTCCAATTTTGTGTTTGGAACGGCAGACCTTCAAGGTCGGCCTGTAATGGTATCAGGCGATGACTTTACAGTTCGAGGCGGGTCCGCCGATGCTTCCATTGCTGGCAAGCGACAGCAGGCCGAAGGTCTCGCACTAGAGCTCAAACTGCCTCACGTAAGGCTGGTGGATGGCATGGGCGGCGGCGGTTCAGTAAAAACGATCGAGACGGCCGGACGTACTTACATTCCCAGAGTGGCGGGCTGGGATACCATAGTCAACCATCTGGCTGTGGCACCGTCAGTATCGCTGGCACTGGGTTCGGTAGCAGGCATCGGTGCTGCACGAGTGACCACTGCCCATTACTCGGTGATCGTCAAGGACACGGCGCAGATGATGATTGCAGGTCCTGCCCTGGTGAACTGGGCGCGCCTGGGTGACGTATCCAAGGAAGAACTTGGCGCCAGTAGAATTCATACTAGAAACGGTTCCATCGATGACGAAGCAGCTTCTGAAGCTGAGGCATTTTCCCTGGCAAAAAATTTCCTTTCCTATCTACCCAGCAATGTCGATCATTTGCCGCCAAGAACCGTTTGTGAGGACCCTGCCACTCGAATCGCCCCTGAACTGCTGGAAATCGTACCCAGAGATCCCCGCAAAGTGTATAAAATGCGCAAAATTATTAACGCCATTATTGATACAGGTACCTTTTTTGAAATTGGCAGGCAATGGGGTAAATCCATCATTACCGGGCTAGCGAGAATAGACGGCGTTGCTGTTGCTGTATTTGCAGAAGATCCCATGATATACGGTGGCGCCTGGACCGCAGATTCATGCAGAAAACTCATTCGTCTCTGTGACCTTGCTTCTACTTTCCACCTGCCCCTGCTGCACCTGGTAGATTGCCCTGGATTCCTGATTGGAAAACAATCGGAGGAATCAGGCACCATCAGAGTCGGCTCGACGGCGTTTGCGGCACTAGGTCAAGCATCTGTACCCTTCTGTAGCGTCGTAATCAGAAAGGCATTCGGTGTCGCTGGCGCAGCCAATACAAAACCCGGGAGTCATCACTTCCGCTATGCCTGGCCATCTGGCGACTGGGGATCTTTGCCCATCGAAGGTGGGATCGAAGTAGGCTATAAAGCAGAACTTGCTGAGGCAGATGACTACGATGCCCATCTTGCCAGTATTAAGGAGCGCCTTAATCGAGTTCGCTCCCCTTTCAGGTCTGCGGAATTCTTCGAAATAGAAGATATCATCAACCCACAGGAGACGCGCCAGCATCTATGCAACTGGATTAATCTGGCTTATCAGGCCCTGCAAACCGGCACCTGCCATTTCAGCTATCGACCATGAGTCAACCATCGTGAAACTAATCCCCAAGGAACTGATGGTGCTGTTAAGCACCCAGGTGATGGCTAAAAACCAACAAAATCCAGCGATCAGTAAATTAGCTGGATGACAAGCAAAGTCGTTGTTGAGTACCCGCAAACACCCCACCTGGTTCCCTGTCAGGTCCTATACCAAAAAAGTGACTGAAGGCATTACCGAGTACCCCTGGCATGCACAGCATGAAACCGGATACTGCGAAGCCGTAGCAGAAAAACTCGTCATAAAATTGCAAACCCTGGACGAGCGCAGGCAACCGCAAGCAGTCAACCAAAAATCATCCAACGCGGCCAGTCAAACGCCCTGATTACTCCTCGATATTACTGAGATCCGCACCCGACGTTTCAGTCAGCATCGCCAGTGAAACCAGGGTGAGCACAGCTGCCAGTGCCATATAAAGTGAGACATAAAATATACCGAAATTCTTCCATAGAAGCACGGCAATGGTGGGTGCCAGAGCACCACCGATTATAGCGCCCATCTGGTAACCCAGTGATGCACCTGAATAGCGCACCTCTGTGCTAAACAATTCAGTGAAAAACGCTGCCTGAGGCCCGTACTGCATGCCCACAAAAATCAGTCCCAAACTCACAGCCAGAACGATATATTCAGTGCTGCCAGTATCAATTAATGGAAACAGCACAAATCCCCAGAGTCCCGTTAACACAGCACCCCACTGATAGACTTTTTTCCGTCCGATCCTATCGGACAAGCCCGAAAAATAGAACTGTGTGGGTATCATAACCGCCGCCGCTATCAACACCGAAGTCAACATAATATCCCGAGACAAACTTACAGTGGGTGAGTTGACGCCATAGGCGATGACAAACGCGATAAGAATATAAAAGGTAACCTGCACCGACAAAAATGCACCCGCGGCCAGGACGATGCGACGTGGATACAAGCGAATAGCCTCCAGTACAGGGGATTTCTCTATGGGGACACTGGCACCTTGTTCACCTTTTTGCTCTCGGGCCCTGACTAAAGCTTTAAACGCATCAGTATCTTCCAATTTCAATTGCACATACATTGAAATAGCAATAAGAATGACACTGGCAATAAACGGCACACGCCAGCCCCAATCCATAAAGGCCTCCTCTGAAATAGAAGTACTGACACCAAGAAAAGCCAGATTTGCCAGAATCACGCCTACAGGTGCTCCGGCCTGAGCATAGGCACCGTACCAGCCGCGACGATTAGCCGGCGCACTTTCTGTGACCAGCAGCATAGCGCCACCCCACTGCCCGCCAATAGCCAG
>JAPKEK010000139.1 GCA_028822125.1 Pseudomonadales bacterium
AGCTTATCCATTTGTCAGGGCGTTGTTTCCTGGATCACCAGAGGCGGGTTATCTGGAGGTGGATTGTGCGGACCTGCTGCCCGGTGAATACACAAAAGTGCTTTGGCTTGGCAGGTCGGTTATGGTGCTGAGACGATATCCCAAAGGGAAAGCCTTAGGAAGCAAGTCAGGCAGCGATACTCATCATTTAGTTTCGTTGAAGGATCCAGACTCAAGTTTGTCTGTTCAACCCAGTTATGCGCAGAACAGCCATCGGTCACGACGTCCAGATATTTTTGTTTTCTATAGTAACTGCACCCATCTTGGCTGTGAAGTCGCCGTGTCAAGCGAACTTTCTCAGACAGAAATTATCTGTCCCTGTCACCAGAGTCGATTTGACGATGCCGGACGTGTGTTGCAGGATGCTGTTGCCTCTTATAATCTCGAAATCCCGTTTTATAGGCAATTGTCAAAGAACCGTGTTCGATTACAGAGCCATTCTTACTGATGCATACAGAAGGTCGCGCTAATAAACGCGGAAGTTTTCGTCCTTGGGAAATTGTTAAGAGATTATTAGTATGAAGAATTTGTTAATTGTCTATCACAGCCAGAGTGGTAAGAATCTAAAGATGGCGGAAGCCGTTTACGAGGGTTGCTGCGACCCGCTTATAGAGGCTGTTGATGTTCGATTCATGAGAGCAGGCAAGGCCACTGCTGCCGATCTACTGTGGGCAGACGGGTTAATTTTTGGCACTCCCGAAAATTTCGGTTATATGTCAGGTGCACTTAAAGACTTCTTTGATCGCACCTATTACGAGGTTGAAGGGCAGGTAGACGGTAAGCCCTTCGGGCTCTTTGTAGGCTCTGGAACAGATGGGCAGGGTGCCTTAATGAGTATCAGGAGAATCTGTACCGGCTATAAATTCAAGGAGATACAGGCCCCGATAATTGTAGTTGGTGACTTGACGGCGAGCGCAAGGGCTGACTGCAGAGAATTCGGTATGGTGATCGCAGCAGGCTTGGAGGCGGGCATTTACTGAAGGTTGGGTCGAGCGGGCCAATTGCCCCGTAGCTATTATTTCATAGTCCAGTCTTAACGCAGAATGTGCGGCCTCTACTGCTTTGATTGGTATTGCAGATGTGGCCCTGGTTTAGTTTTTTGGCATTGATACTAGTGGACGGCAGAAATGAGTTCGAGGTAGTCAGCAGGGCCCCTGACTAGGATGCGTTGGCAAAAACCAGGTGAACCCTGCGGTTTTGTTTGCCTTTGTTTTCGATTTTAGAGACCCTTACCTCACCAATTTCCCCTACATTTGCAACGTGAGTCCCGCCACAGGGTTGATAATCAATTTCTGGAATTCTCACCATGCGGATAACACCTGCCCCACGGGGCGGCTGAACCGACATGGTTCGCACAAGGTCCGGGTTGGCATCAAGCTCAGCATCAGTGATGGTTTCGAAAACAAGACTCACATTGGTTTCAATGAGGTGATTGAGTTGTTCCGTTAGCAGGACCTTATCGAGCTGAACACCCTTTATATTGAAGTCCAGCCGGCTTTTTACAGCCCCGACCTGTCCTCCGGTTACCGGAAATTTAATCAAGGATCCCAGTAAATGCATAGCTGTATGCATACGCATGTGCTGATGTCGTCTTTGCCAGTTAATCTGCACAGTGATAGTGTCGCCCACAGTGGGTTGAACCTGGTTCAGACTGGGGTCGGTATGATGCAGCACATCAGCAGATTCGACCTGTTTGGTGGTATTGACGATATCGGTGGTCCCTCGTGAATGCATTAACCTGCCAGTATCGCCCGGTTGGCCACCACCCAGCGGATAGCATAAGGTACGGTTGAGTTTCACCCAGTTTTCACCTGTTTCTATGACCTGGGCAGTAAGTTCTGTTAAATAACAGTCCTTGTAAAAATATAACTCAGTCATAAGTGAGGCTCTTCTGATTACGCTGTATAATGAAACCTTAACACGAAAGGAAAAACAGTCATAAATGCAACGCGTGCAACAGATTGATAACAAAGCAGTGATAGTTACAAGGTTTGGCGGGCCAGCAATGGGGCAGTCGATAGGTGAGTGTGTGGCAATGGTGGTTCGAGCTGCAGGTCAGCGCTTTATCCTCAGCCCTGGTCAGTTTTATCAGGAACCCCTGCATGCAGTTTAAACTTATTCCGATTCGTCTTGCGGATATCAATCTCATGCTTGATTGGCGATACGAGCCTCCTTTTGACTTTTACAATCCGCCCACCGAGCACCTTTACCATTTGCGAACCCAGTTGCTGGACCCTTTCTGGCGTTTTCATGCCGTACTGAATGTACAGGATGATCTCTGTGGTTATTGTTCTTTTGGTGAAGATGGTCAGGTAACGGGTGGAGATTATACTCTCAGTGCACTGGATATTGGCCTGGGATTGCGCCCGAATCTTACCGGTAAAGGCTACGGTTTTGGTTTCCTGATTGACGTTATGGCCTTTGCCCGTGATATCTTCGAATTTGAGAGCTTCAGATTAACGGTGGCTGTATTCAACGAGCGGGCAATTAGCCTTTACCGTCGCCTCGGTTTTGAAATCGTGTTCGAATTTACAGATCCGTCTGATGTAGACTATTTGATTCTGACTAAGGGCAAACAATCAACACCCTGAATGATCCCAGTCAGCACCCTGGGGCAAGTAGCAGCTTTTTATAATCTGCGTGCATAAGGAAAGGCCTATGGCCAATCAGGAAAGGCGGGTGGGTAACGCTCTTCCCAGGATCCGTACTGATAGAACGGTGCTTTGCTTGCTGAAGCCTAAATACGCTGAGTTAATGGTCCGCTTCAGGATAGAAAACAAACACCATCTGACTAGATGGGAACCCAGTCGCACTACCTACTTTTACACACCCGTTTTCTGGAAGGCTCAGCTTGCTGCAAACATAAAGCGTTTTCAATCCGGCGAAAGCTGTTGCCTGGTCATGCTTAATCACGAGGAAAATGAGGTATTGGGTGTCTGTAATTTTACCCAGATAGCAAGGGGTACCATGCAGTCATGCCAACTGGGGTATTCGCTTGCTGCCAGCCATGAAGGGCAGGGCCTGATGCAGGAGGCACTGATCTCAGCCATAGACTATGTATTTCTGGAACTCGAACTACATCGAATAATGGCAAGCTATATCCCCGATAATAAGCGCAGTGCAGATCTGCTATCGCGACTGGGTTTTGAAATTGAGGGCCAGGCCAGGCAATATCTCAGAATCGATGGCAGCTGGCAGGATCATGTCCTGACCGCCCTGATTAATCCATTTGAGCCTGGGCCGTAAACAGGCTCGCTTCAGCAATCGAAGTCTTGCTCGGATTCAGCGGATTTTCAGCAGTAGAACCAGTAAAATAGGTGTGCCTACCGCCTGTAACAGAATGAACCGAACCAGCACTTGTGTATTTGACCAGCCCATATTGTGGCGAACATGATCATGTAGCGGGTAGCGAATGTTTTTGAAGATCGGGATGCTCAGAAATCGCAGCAGAGCCACTTTTAGCATGCCAGTGGCACCATTCACCAGAACCACAAAAGCGACCACCAGAATAAGAAAAGGATTCCCACAGGCCAGCACCAGCACACCCAGTAGTAATCCGACCGGCCTCGAGCCTGAGTCACCCATTAAAACCGCACTGGGGTAACTATTGTGCCAAAGGTAACCGGTCAGGGAGCCGACCATGACAAAGGCAACAATGGCCCACTGAGCACCGTCCGGATAGTGTGGTACCAGTAAATAGGCTGCAATGGGTGCATGGCCGACAATGCCGTAC
This sequence comes from Pseudomonadales bacterium, assembly GCA_028822125.1. Classification (GTDB taxonomy): domain Bacteria; phylum Pseudomonadota; class Gammaproteobacteria; order Pseudomonadales; family Azotimanducaceae; genus UBA9926. The sequence goes on from JAPKEK010000139.1 coordinate 3,773, forward strand.
AGGATAATGCCCAGGAATAGTATGGCCATCGCAGAAAGGCTTGCTGACAGACCATCAACCCCATCAGTACAGTTTGTTGCATTGATAGACACCCAGAGCAGCGGCGTAGCCCCACAGATAAACAACCAGGCTGGTATTTCAATGGCTTCCTTCAATAGCGGTAGCCACAGGGTGTAAGGTTTCAAACCGCATATAATGAGTGCGGCTAGTATGGACACCACCAGATCCCAGGCGCCAAGGCGATATTCGCTCCAGCCATTGGTAGATGAGTCATCTAAAAACCCGATTATTGCGGCTATTAATACGCAGCCCAGTATTCCGGTGATGCGAGCATCAAACGGTACAAAGAGGAGCACTGTGACGATAAAAATGGGCACAAACAGGGCCCCGGCACTCATCGGCTTGCCAACACTGACGGCGGCATCAACGGCAAATGGCCTACCGCTGTCCCTGGGTAGACGGTGCCAGTACCTTGGTAGTAGCCACCAGACCCACAGCGCTGCCACAGCAGTACCCGCTCCTGATAGAAATATGTAACTGGAAAACAGTCTGAAAGGGCCGGCATATTCGGCGAGTAGCTGGCTGAGGTAATACAACACTCTGGTTGGCCCCGGATACAATGAAACCGCATTATAAGCTTTATAAAGGGCTAAATAATGAAGTTAATCCGGAGGTTTAATAGATTTTTGATAGAACCGGTTGGAAAACACCCATTCAGGTTAGCCAAAACTGGAAACTCCCGGTAACTGTCGCGCTTTTTTCACAGTAGCGTGAAAGAGTCCCTGTCTTTCCAGGCTGGGAAATGTGTTCGGTATGCGGCTAGTTCCTCAAGGGGGAGAGAGATCCGCTGTAACCCCGGAGTATTGTTCATATCAAGCAGCGTGTTTCCCTGAAAATCAACGACTAGCGAATCACCACAGTAATCAACGTCGTTACCGTCCCGGCCGATTCTATTGACACCCACAATATAGGTCTGGTTTTCGATGGCTCTTGCTTTGAGCAGGGTCAGCCAGTGCTGTCGGCGGGCTGCTGGCCAGTTGGCAACGTAGAGTGCCAGGTCATAAAGATCCCTGTTTCTGGAAAAAACCGGGAACCTGAGGTCATAGCAGACCAGCGGGCAGATGCGCGCGCCTCGGTAGTTGATGATCAGTTGATCTGTGCCGGCACTGTAGTGATCGTTTTCTCCGGACATTCGAAACAAGTGACGCTTGTCATAAAACTGGCTTTGCCCATCCGGTGGCATCCAGATGAAACGATTATAGAATTTATCCTGATCAACAATAATGAGGCTGCCACAGATTACAGCTTCCAATGACCTCGCCTGCAGTGCCATCCACTTGAGCGTGTTGCCATGGATGGTTTCTGCCAGGACATCGGAACGCATGGAAAAACCTGTGGTAAACATCTCCGGCAGTACAACAATATCGCCCGGCTGAGCAGCCTGGATCTGTCTTTCCAGTAATTGTCGATTTAAATCCGCTTGTTCCCAGTGCAGTTCGGTCTGCACCAGTGCTACATTAATGACAGTCATCAGTTTTCACCTGAGATAAGCGTTCAGCTGCCAGCATCAGTGTTGGCTCTTCTTTTGCGAAGCAAAAGCGAATGATGCGCTGGTTGTGTTCAGGCTGCCGATAGAATACAGATATGGGTATAACGGCAACACCATGCTGTACGGTAAGGTGTTCAGCAAAGTCAATATCTCCCAGATCAGACAGGGAGGAATAATCCGCTAACTGAAAGTAAGTCCCGGCACTGGGTATCATTGCGAAACCATGCCCCTGCATGAGTTGAAGGAATCGGTCTCGTTTCGACTCATAGAAGCTGGCTAGATTGACTTCGTGCTCCGGACAGGCTCTCATGTAATCGCTAATGGCCCATTGCGTGGGTGTATTGGTCGTGAAGGTCACGAACTGATGGACTTTACGAAATTCTGCAGTTAGGTCTGCTGGTGCAATGCAGTAGGCCACTTTCCAGCCCGTGGCATGGTAGGTTTTACCGAAAGATGAGACCACAAAAGTTTTTTGTCTGAGCAACTCGCTGGATAAAAAGCTATGATGCTGATGACCGTCAAACACCATGTGCTCATATACTTCATCAGAAAGTAATAATACATCATGTTTTTCAACTAACTGCTCAAATTGAAGGATCTCATCCTGGTTGAGTATAGCCCCACAGGGATTATGCGGAGAGTTGACGATGATTAGCCGCGTTCGGTCGTTGATGGTATCTTCGAGCCGTTGAAAATCAATCTTGAAGGAAGGTGAGCTCAAAGGCAGATGCCGGGCTACGCCGCCTGCTAAGGCAATGGCGGGTTGGTAACAGTCAAATGCCGGGTCGAAGATGATAACTTCGTCGCCGCTATGTACCATAGCCTGAACCGCTACAAAGATGGCTTCTGTGGCACCGGATGTGACTGTAATTTCTGTTTCCTCATCGACAATAGCGGCATAGTGCCGCTTGGCTTTTAGGGCTATCTGCTCCCGCAGCGGCGCTATGCCATGCATGGGAGGATACTGGTTGTGACCCAGGAGCAGTCTTTCCCTGAAAAAATCCAGTAGTTGCGCAGGTGGCTGAAAGTCCGGA
>JAPKEK010000140.1 GCA_028822125.1 Pseudomonadales bacterium
ATTCGTGTAACTGTTATTCGTGTAACTGTTATTCGTGTAACTGTTATTCGTGTAATGATCACTGTGGCCTTATGATAAGGTCCGCTATTAATGCTGAAACCCGAAGGCTCGGGTACTTACCCAGCCCGGATCCAATAGCGATACATACGCGTTGTTAGTCACGCCTTTAACCGCCCTGTTACGCGGCAGCCGATTTCCATTGGCTAGCTGAGAACCCCTGATAACACATTGACGTTACCTCCAGAGCAGCGCCACCCTGAACAGAGTCAAATCCCAGAAGCGCTTTTTCTGTAGGGTGATGAGAAGGATTGAACGATTAATTATCTGAATTCCAGGACTCGTTTTGGGTTGTTAGCCATTATCCACCACTGGCTAACAGTCTGTCTGGTCGTTGGATTGTTTGTGATCGGTATCTATATGGTGGAATTGAGTTACTACGATCCGCTTTCAAGGCGGTTACCCGATCTGCACAGAAGTATTGGCATCCTGCTTGCGGTAGTGGTCGTATTTGACTTTGTTTCACGATTGCGGCAGGTCAGCCCGGGTGTCTTGTCGTCACACAGTCTTGTTGAGCTCCGTCTGGCAAAAACAGTTCGTTGGATATTACGTCTGCTGATAGGGTTAGTGGTTATCTCAGGCTATTTAATCTCGACTGCCAAAGGCGCATCCATCCTGGTATTTGAATGGTTTTCCGTCCCAGCTACCATCACATTTATTCCTGACCAGGAAGATGTAGCTGGCCTGGCGCATATGTTATTGGCTTACCTGTTAGTTTTTATTGCAGCAGGGCATGCCATCGCAGCTATCAAGCACCATTTCATTGATAAAGACACGACCTTAAAGCGCATGTTCAGATTTGACTGATGATGGCCGCTCTGCGCAATAATTACAGGTAAGTTTTGATGACCTTTTCACAGTGGCTCGATTATTAAAAACAGGTGCGTTAGCGTAAAACGGCCTTGACCCGAAAGGGTTAAAGCGCAGGATTTACCTATCTGCTTATGCCAGCTTCTACTATATTGAGCTGCGCTCTGGATTGACCCGATCTGCTGTAAGGTCAGCGGGCAATCAGCCTAACTGAGTATGCTGGCAAGCTTTGTCCTGGTGGGTGATGTGCTTGAGGCGTTGCCTTATCGGCCCAGATGTAGGATAAATCCCCTAATAGTCATTTAAAGAAAGAGCCTTGTTATGCACCTATATACCCAATCCACATCGCCCAATGGCAGGCGGGTCGCCGTTGTTTTAAAGGAAAAGGGCTTAAGTTTGCCAACCACTGAGATCGACCTGCGTGCTGGGGAAAACCTTCTAGACGAGTTCACTGCCAGGAATCCCATTGGTCGGGTACCGGTTCTGGAGACCGATTCGGGCTTGTATCTGTCCGAAAGCATCGCTATATCGCGTTATCTGGAGTCTTTGGTCAGCGAGCCCAATCTATTCGGTCGTACTGGCGAAGCGCAGGCCAGAATAGAAATGTGGAATCGGCGAGCGGAATTGAATTTGATGATGCCGGTGGCTCAGGCGTTCAGAAACTTAACTGGGATATTCAAAGATCGTGAGAAGGTTTCAAAAGAATGGGGAGAGATCAGTGCCGAAGTGGCCAGGGATACAGTCCACGTATTTGACGATCAGCTGGCTGGCTCACCTTATATCGCGGGAGATACCTTTTCAGTGGCTGATATTACGCTGGCATTGACCCTGACTTTTGCCAGGGCAGTCGGTCAGGATCTCCTGCAACTGCCGCATCTGGTCAGCTGGCATGAGAAGGTTTCTTCAAGGGATAGCTTTACTTAACAGCAATATAAATAACGCTGTCGTATGACCTGTGAATCGGTGAGGTCAGGATGCTGGTAATGTCATCTAACTGTTTAGTTCAGCTTGGCTGGTCGCCAATTGCAGATGGTTGCGGTCGATCTGATTGTCCGGTTGAAATATCACACCCTGTTACCGTTGATGTGGTTAGCCGTGTTAGTTGAGATCCTGTTGCCTGTGCAGTTTTAGGTAGTCACGACGTTGTTATTGTCGCTGGGTTCACCCCTCGGTTCCAGCCTCAAGCAGTTCATCTTGCCTGCTGTCACTTACGCCTACGCAGTGACCATGGCCTGCTTTGTGGAAAGCCTGAACGGACGATGTGCCAGGCTGGCGGCAAGGCTGAAGTGACCCAGGGAACTGCTTAATAAGGAAGACTAGGAAATTAGCGCGGTTCGACGCCTTTTGAGGAATTAGCGACTGGCGTTGTAGCTGTGCTGGCGGGGTTCATTTGCCTATGGTGAAGCAGCGTTATCTTGTGCTAGGGTATATGCTCTATAACCAAACGAGGTTGAGTATGAGCGAAGCAACTGAAATGCCCCGAGAGCATGAGCTTGATACTAGCTGGATGGACAATATGGCAGAGTGGGGAGTCTCCGCGAAGCCAGGTAAGCGGGGTCTTACTCTCGCGGATATTCAGGTGGGTAGTTACGCGGACCTCCCTAAAGTCAGCGACAACATGACAGGCCGCCCGAGGGGGTCTACGCCGCGTCCAGAAGCCTATCGAGTAGGCGCCTACCAGGTTCACACGCTTTCTGAAATATGGCTTGAAAATGCTGAATACCTATACGAGGAGGCACTACAGCGGCAGTGGAGTTCTGCTACAGATATTCCCTGGCATACTTTGAAACCGCTACCGGATGACGTTGAAGAAGCCGAATGCCTGCTATGCACCTTTTTTAATGAAGTGGAATTTGTGGCTGGCGATGTTCCAGCACGGTGGATAGCCAGAACAACGCCGGATTACCTGGAAGCTCGTAATGTGCTCAGCGCGCAGGTCATGGACGAGGCCAGGCACATGGATGTCTTTCGTAAACGAGCACTGGCAAATGGCGGCGGTTTGATGCGTATGTCAGGTGCCACATCCGGATTTGTCGGCAGCATCGATCTTGCCAGGGACTTTACAGAAATGTCCACCCGACTCCACATATCAGGAGAAGGGGCAGTACTGACCATTTTTCGTATGGGTGAGCTTTTTGGCCAGAATGATGCAGAAAAAACAATGTATCGCCTGTGTGCTCAGGATGAGGCTCGCCATGTGGCTTTTGGTGTGATGCATTTGCGTTGTCTGAGTGAAACCGCTCCGGAACGCCGTGAAGAAATTGAGTGTTATCTCGATGAAGCTGAGGACCAGTTGATGGCAGGGCAGCAGAACCCAGCAGGTAGGCAGTCAGAGATTAGTGAGGCCCTGGCGGTTCTGCTAGGAGGCGGTATCGATCAATATGATGAAGGCCATAAAAAGCTACTGGTCATTCGTCGGCGCCAGCTTAAGGAGTATATGAAGCGGGTAATCAGCGCAGGTTTTGTAGATCGATTTGAAAATGGTCGCTCGCCGGTTCCGGCGCAGTATGCTGCGACCGCCTAAGGCGAAATATAATTACTGCAGCATCCTGCAGGCTAAAATGGATTGGGGAAAACTATGGCAGACAAACTGTCCAGTAAAGCTGCATCTGTTGATCGAGAGTCAAAAATAGTTGACCCAACCAAAGGTGTTCCTGAACCTAAGTATGAGTGGAGAGGTCTTACCAATGAATGGAATGTCCGGGTAATACCTGGGCCACATGGACTTAGACTGGGTGATGTGAATGTGGGCAGTTACGGTGATGTGCCCGATTATTGGGAAGATCAGACCAGGAGACCTCGTGGTAGTGTAGGCAGGCCTGGCATTCCACCGTTGCCTTATTCTCTACGAAGCAAGCATGAGTTGTGGGCCGACTGCTCAGCAGACCTTTATGAAGAAGCCATACAAAGACGCTGGATACCGGCGACGGAAGTTCCCTGGGATTCACTTCAAAGGCTACCAAATGACATTGAAAAGGCAGTCTGTCAGATGTGCACTGAACTATCTCAGTGTGCCAATACTGAACTGGAAATTATCTCCTACTGGCAGGATAGAATGTCATATGGTTATTTTGAGGTTAAACAGTATCTGGCAACCGCTACCTTTGACTGTGCGCGTCAGCTGGAAGCCCTGAGGAAAAGGGCACTGTCTAATGGTGGAGGTTTAGGCATCGAGAGCCGTGGTCGGGTAAATCGTATCATTCTGGAAAGTAGCGGTGGCTGGACTGAAGCAGTTGTCTATCTTTATCTCCTGCGTGGAACCTATATAACCAGGCTGTTAAGCGGCTTGCTAAGTGCCGCTCATAATGAAGCTGAGTCATTCATATACAGTCATATGCTTGAAGATCATGCTCGTCATCTTACCTATGGATATGACCATCTTAAGTATGCATCGACTCATAACGACGACGCGAGCCTAATTATGCAGTCTCTGCTGGCTGTTGGCGAAGCCCACATGGCCGCAGAGCTAAAAGAGGGTGTGATGAGCTCAGCCATGGCTATCATCTTTGGTGGTGGAATTAAGGGTGCTAGAACCTATGGTATGGAGCGTTATCTTGTACTGGTTCGGGACTACATCACTGATTATCTTACTATTTGTCGAGAACTGGGTATTGATCGGGAAAAAACCCTGCATCCTGTGTTTAAGAAATATCTGGAGGGTTAGTGGTGATAGTTTTTCCTTCGGAAGAATGGTTCCAGCAAGTCCGGGAAGTCTATAATTCAGATCGAGATCTGCATAGTGGCGGCGGTGGTGCCTGTGACACAACAGCCGGGTTCAGTGTCGGTGAAAACCGATATTTTATTGAGTTTTCCGGGCTGGATTGTGCCCAGGTAAGGCAATGCTCAGAGGAGGACCTTGCGGACACGGATTTCGTTATTGGAATGCCCATGGAAACCTGGCAGGCCATGCTTCAGGATGTACAGAAAAATGGTAAAGCCAGTTCCAACCTGACCCTGAACAGTATTGACCTGGAACTGGAAGAGGGTATCGCCTTCTCGCCAGTTGATGACCAATACAGACAGGATCTGTTTTATCGTTATAACCAGAACTTCCAAGATTTTTTTGATGCCTCGTCCCGTGTAGAGACGACTTTTGAAAGCTAAGGGAATTAAATGGAGTGGTCATGCCTGACTTATCTGCCAAACAGTTGAAACGAGCCCAGCGGATAGTTAATGATGGCGAGCATTTTCGCCATCTGGGTAATGTCGATGTCGATATGGCGGTTAAGGTTGCCCAACAACGCTATTTAGTATCTTTTGTAGGGTTCAAGTGTAATCTAGTGCGTAAAATCAACGCCACGGAGCTGCAGAAAGCTGATTTTGTTGTTGAGATGACATCGGATCAATGGAGGCGTTACCTGTTGGCATGTCGGACACCGGGTGGACCTAACCTGGTACAGTTCGATAGTAAAGAAGGGGTTGTGCACGCTTCTGATCCTAGAAAAAAGCTGAATTTTCTTCGTTATCACATTTCCATCCAGGCATTCTTCGAAGCTTATGCCGAGCACGAACTAAGCCTGGCCTAAATGCCTATATACGAATATCTTTGCAGTTCCTGCAAGAGCCTAACTGACAAATATTATCCGAATACCAATGCGCCCAAGACACTGGTTTGTGCACAGTGTAAAAGCGATGCCCAGAGAATAATCTCTGGCGCGGTATATCATGCATCAGAAGCCACTAAAACCTCTAAACTGGATCCCAGGTATGAAAAAATGGTTGACCGGGCAATGCATAACTCGCGGTCAGCAGATCCAGATAGGGTGCTCAGAAACCTGAAGCCTTTTCCTAAAAAAAAATAGGCTTTGACCCGCTGATGGACTTGAATAGGAACCGCTAATGCGGTTTGTTGCCTGGCTCAGGATAGCTTCACAGGTTCACCGAAGCTGGCAGCGCGTTGCAGTCTTGAAGCTTCATCTTTGGGCAAGTGTCTTTGCGCCATGTACATGAAAACCAGCGCTGGGATGAGGGTTAACATACAGATTGTGATTGAATTACGAAGTGATTCCGCTTCATTTAGTCCGCCAGCGTGAAAAGAATCGGAAATAAGACCCATAAAGTAAGGTCCTAATGCCAACCCTAGAAAAGTGTTGACCAGAATATAATAGGCGCCGGCAACGGCTCTCATGCGAGGCATTACCAGGTCGGCTGCGGTACTGGGTGGGACACCGCCTGCACAGGAACTCACGATGGTTAAACCAAAGTTGAGCCAGTAAGCTGTTGCAAGGTTATCACTGTATAACAGCAACAGCAGCATTGGGATGGTGCCCAGGATTGAGATATAACCGACTACTAACCGGCCACTGGGGAATTTTTGTTTCAGGTAATCGGCAAGGATCCCGCCCAGGGTAATACCGATAAACCCACCTGCAGCAGCGCCCAAAGTCAGGAACAAGATCATCTCAGAATTCATGCTTCCGTTTTTCCACTTTTTTTCCTGTTCAGCGGTAATGACGTCGATCAAGGCTGCAAACACTTCGTCAAT
>JAPKEK010000141.1 GCA_028822125.1 Pseudomonadales bacterium
GGCTAGGGGCGCTTTCTCGGTTCCGGTTATAACCATACGCTTTCGGCGGTATCTGTTCAGCGAGGGCTGCAGGAAGCGTCAGTACCTCCACCGATAAACTGCGATACAGGGCGGCCAGAGCAGCTGATTGCCGATCACCGTCTACTGCTATCAAATAAGGATTCGGGTCGTCGCCTTTTGTGGAATACTGATAGTGGACACCGCCGACTAACTTAGTCACGGCCTCTGCCTGATAACGATGCAAGTAATAGATCGGTACCAGAACATTTTCTAACTCTGAGAAGGGTGTCCCTGCCGTAATGGAATTTTCGCCCAGATTATTGAGCGCTATTTCCCTGACCGCAAGGGTGTTGTTTAATGCTGCGACGATATCATTGCCAGAATCCCAGAGATGGGCATCACTGTGAGCACCACCCATGGCCCTGGCATCACGGTCAGTAATGAAGCTCAGCTTCTGGGCTTTGCTGGAAACCAGGTGTTGACTCAGGTACAGCTTCGGATCGATACCCTGTAAACGCCCATAACCATATAAGATAGCCTGTTTATCCCAGCTGCCAATGCCCACTGCGTAAGCATCAGTGAGGCTGATGCTGCCGTCTTGAATTTTCAGGAGGGGATGTGGGTAGTCCATGACAGAGCTTCTCCCTTCTGTGCTTGCACTGTAATTATGGGCTAAACCCAGGGTATGACCTATTTCGTGCGCAGCCAGTTGGCGAATTCTAGCCAGCGCCATTGTTTGAATGGGTTCACGGGCAGCCTGTTCCGGTTTTGATGGCGTGTAGGGAGACAATAACCCTTCTGCGATGAGCATATCTTGACGGATTCTCAGGGAACCCAGGGTGACTTGCCCTTTCAGGATTTCTCCTGTCCTGGGGTCTCGTACAGACATGCCGTAACTCCAGCCGCGGGTGCGCCGATGAACCCATTGAATGATGTTATAGCGAATGTCCATTGGGTCTGCATCGGCTGGCAGTAGTTTTATCTTGAAACCGGCTTCATGTCCGGCAGCCTTAAAAGCCTCATCCCACCAGCTTGCACCTTCCATCAGTGCTGACCGGATGGGCTCCGGTACGCCCGGATCCAAATAGTAGATGAGTGGTTGCCCAGGGGATAGTCGGTGGGTCGAAAGAAAACGTTTTTTCAGGGGTTTGGATAGCGGGGCTGCGTAATCGATATAGGATACCGGGAAATAACCACTCCTGGGATGAAATAGCCTGGACTGGTACCGGTCATCGGGTAAACGTATCAGGGAGTGGTGGACCTGTACGGTGACCGCTGAGCTGTCAGGCGTCACCTGTTCAAGCTCGCTGGATTGTGTCTTGCCCGTCAGGGTGATGATCGCCTCAAGTTCGGTATTGTCCGGGAAGTTACCTAACTGGGCCAGCAATATAGCGGAACGACTTGGATCAACGCTGTATTTGCCCTGCTCGGCAGATTCCAGGATGGTGCCAATTCCATAGCTATCCGAGAGCAGGTAGTCGGTGTAGTCAATGCGGTAGGAATCCTCGGTTTCAGACTCGACTCGGAAACCCCAGATAACGGAACTTGCAAATGCTTCAGTAACGGACTTTATTTCAGCTTGATCATCGGAATTGGCTCTAAATTCTGTATTCAACTGGGTCAGCAGTACTTTCTTGCCCAGCCGATTGAAATAGACCAGTTTGGTATCGCCTAGACGACCTCGATCCAGGCCTATATCATTGGATCCGATCCCTTTAGCCAGGCTCAGCTGCAGGATGAAAGGCTGCGAGGACTTGGGCAGATCGAGCAGTATACGGCCGTTGTCGTGGTCTTTTACGACCCTGAAAAAACCCTTTGAGGACACAGACCTAATGACTTGTTCCGGTTCAGTCATAGAACCGGTGGAAAGGGGCGATACAGCGAGCAGCAGGTAGGCTGTCAGACGGGTATAGTTGAGCAAGCTAATACCTCTGCAGTGGATGGGTGTTCAGATGGACTCGGGCTATCGTATCGGTAATGCATTTTAATTAAATTGTCCTGCATTCAGATATTCTGTCAGGGTGGATTACACCTTAGCACTGTCATGCTACGTCGGCAAAGGGCGCGCCGCATGGCCAGTGCCTAAACCCAGTCAGGCCAACACAACGCCCGGCTCAGGACGACATAACGACAATATAGCCGCTGGCCAGTATGAGTTGGGCGAGCGCAAAAATGAAAGCCTTGCTGACAAATCCCAGAAAGGACAGGCGGATTCCGAATTTGTGCAGCACGGTCACAGCGACCACCGTTGATGCCGAGCCTATGGGGGTTATATTACCGCCAAGGTTTGAGCCAAAGATGACGCTCCACCAGTGCGCTGCTGTGGTTTGTTCGCCCAGCTGAAAGAGTATTTTGCCGAGCATCGCGGCCAGAGGGATATTGTCTGTTACCGAGCTGGCGAGCGCTGACGACCAGAGCAGAGCCAGTGGCCCTGCTTTGGGTCCAAGCTCTGTCAGCATGACGATACCGACACCAATAGCTTCCAGCACTTTGGCGTGCTCCATCACGTTGATTACTATAAACAGGGTGACAAAGAAGAAAATCAAATCCCAATCTATGTTGGCGTAGAACTCGTTAACATCGTTTCTAAATCTGAGCAGGGCAATAAAAGCAAACATGAGAGCGACAAAACCCATGCCAAGTTCATCCAGGAGCGGTATGACTGATTGCAGAGAAAAAGCCAGGATGAGTAAAACGAACAAGGCAATACTGTACATAAAAAAAGCTTTGCCGACGATGCCATCATTTTCATCAAAACTACTAACCTGTTGCGCCGCCTCGACCCGCTCGGTTTCCGTGGTCAATCGTCTGATACCGAACAGGGAAGCGCCCAGCCACAGGGTCAGCGCACTGGTGATGAAAACATAGGGTGCGGAATACAGGAAGAAGTCTATGAATGCGATGCCCGCCAGATTACCGACGATGATATTGGGCACCGAACTGATCAGCGTTAACAGACCGCCGATGTTGGTGAGCAGGCCTTCTATTAATAGAAAGCCTAACAGTTTGTCTCTGTGACCCAGTTTATTAAGAGACACCCCGGTCAGAGAACCTATAATAATCATGGCCGTTACATTGTTAAGTACAGCGGAGAAAAGCACCGTCATCACACCATAGAATATGAGCAGTTTAAAAGGATCGCCACCTGATGTTTTGGTCAGCTTGATTGCGATCCAGGAAAATAACCCTGATTTCGAAGTAACGTCAACGAAAATACTGGCGCCGACGATAATGGCGATGACTTCCCAGTCAACGGCTGGGATATAAACAGGTATTCGAATAGATTCACCGAAAACATTGAGCACTGGCCCAAACGGGAGTAAGTCCAGGGCAGCTCCAGCCAGAAGTGATACGGTCGCGAAACATCCGGTAATCAGGGATTTTTTTGCATGTAATTTTTCTTCCATCGCCAGGCAGAGAATCATCGCCGCCAGGATACACGCGAACATGATCGTGACCGAGGCGTCAGTTGTATGATCTGTTCCTGCTGCCTGCGATACCGTCGTCTGAAGACAGAGGCAGGTAGCTACAATAGTTGATTTTACTTTCATGATTTTATTTTCATGGGATGGCCACGTCAGGTTCAGACTATGAGCAATGCTATATGCGGGTATTCTGAGGCAAGTTGGCCAGTCAGCGCTCGCTGGGCAAATCTGTCCTCAGCCAGTGCTGGAATCACCAGTAATTCATGTTTATCGCTGCACAGCCATTGCCGGTAAGTATGAAGGGGTTGGCCCATGCAGGCCAACAGTTCAACAGCCAGTGCCGGGTTGGTTTTGGCAAGCTGCTGTTTACAGTTTTGGATATAGCTCATTGATTCGTGTAACAGCTCCCTGCACAAGGTGGTTCGGGCCGTCTCAGTATCTAGTTCAGGTATTCGCGCAATGGCTTGCATATATCGTTCAAAATCCACCTCAGATTCAACATGCGTTAACCATAACGCGCCAGAATTTGACACGAACTCAGCAGACCAGTTAATTAATTCATCGCTGTTTGAGAAATGATCAGAGATAACCAGCACATCCTCAAGTTTCTCTGTGGCAGGAGCAAGTCCAGGATCGAGGTAGTGAGGAACAATCATAAGGGGTATCGGTGATGATTGGAGCAGAGTTTCCAGATAGGTGCCCAGTCCTAAATTCGGATCGGTAAATGTTTCAAAAAGGTGGTGGTGGGTCACCATCAGGTCTGCACTTTGAGTTTCTATGCTGTTGAGAAAATCTGACCTGGAGCCTGGCACTGGAAGTTTTAGTTCTGTAAATTCCGGTGTCTGGGCAAGGTCTCCAGTGGATATAAAGTTTTGTATTCGTTTGAGGAAATTTCTGCCAGAATTTCCAGAATCGGAGAGAACCAGTACGTTGGTCAAGTCTGGGGGCTGAAAGTGAAATGCTGGTTTGTCGGCGCTGCGAAATATAGACTCAAATCTGTCGATGGGGTTGCTGATAGTCGTATCCTCGTTCAGGTAGGCCTTGCCAGCTGTTATCCTACTCAGAAGTAGGCTTTAGACACAAGCAGCTGTGTCACACTACCTTCTGGGACAGTCTTTGAATAGTGCTGAATGCTAGGATTCTACTGATCTATCAGCTTTTTCAGGATGGTTTTTGCAACCCCTCTTCAACAACTCACGTATATAGATAGAGAGGATCAGGGGTGCAGCCCGATCGCTTTTGAAAGATCATTATGATCCCCATTGATCTATGCTTATAGGGTGGAGATTGTCGCTGATTAGGCTATAATCTGCGCGGAATTTTACGAGGGCCTGATAATGAATACATCGAAGCTTTTGGCTTTGCTGATAGGCTTCGCGTTGCTGGCCTGGTTATTATCGGGTCAATTCCAGTTATCTGGTACCGAACAAATCGTTGAGCAGGAAGAACCCGTCGCCGTTGTCCCTAGGGTTAGAGCTATTCGTTCTATCGCAGAAGCCACCGCAATAGAAATAGTAGCCAGCGGTAAGAGCAAGGCCAAGCGAAGTGTCAAAATTCGAGCTGAGGTCAGTGGTAGAGTGGTTGCGATGCCACGGGAAAAAGGCGAGGTCATTCAAACTGGGGATTTGATCTGTGAGATCTCCCAGGATGATCGGCAAGAGCAGTTGGCGGAGGCTAAGGCATCGGTGCTGTACAGCCAGCTCAAGAATGAAGGTGTTCTGAGGTTATCCAGGCAGGGTTTTCAGGGGAAGGTCGATATAGCCTCGGCAAAAGCTAACCTGATGAAGGCGCAGGCCGAATACAAAAAACGTCAGCTGGAAGTGGCGCGGTTGAGAATCCTGGCACCGTTCGATGGCATTGTGCAGACAAGGCCTGTTGACATCGGTGATTTTCTCCAGCGGGGAAATATCTGTGCAGAAATTCTGGACCCAGATCCGATGCTTGTTGCTGCTTCTGTAACACAGGATGAACTGTCAGGGTTAAATGTAGGCGGCAGTGCCACAGCAGTTTTTTCTAACGGGGCGGTGTTTCCTGGGGTGATTAGTTTTATCAGCCATGCGGCTGATGCGATTACGCGTACCTATCGAATAGAAGTTAGGATAGACAATCCGAGCTTTGAGCTGCGTGATGGCCTGTCTGCGCGGCTGACTTTACCTGGGCCAGTGTTAATGGCCCATAAAGCCTCACCGGCGCTGCTCTCTCTGGATGATGCTGGGGTGGTAGGTGTTAAAGTTGTCAATGCATTAAGTGTGGTCGAGTTCCTGGCGGTTGAAATAGCCAAGGACACGCAGGAGGGCGTCTGGCTGGCCGGACTGCCTAATGTGATTAATCTTATTACCCTGGGCCAGGAAATGGTGTTTCCTGGCCAGGAAGTGCTTGCAGTCTATGATGATTCCGATGGCAGCATCAACAGGCTGGGCAGTGCCAGGTGAAACAGGTTTTAGCCGCCGCGCTGCATAACTATAAAACGACGTTGTGCCTTCTGCTGATGATTATCATAGCCGGTTTAGTTGCCCGATCGACTATCACAGTGGAAGCGGATCCAGATATCACTATACCTATTGTTATGGTTCTGATTCCTCATCCCGGAATATCGCCAGAAGATGCTGATCGGTTGATTGTTCGCCCCATTGAATCGGAGGTTCGGGCTTTAGAAGGCATTGAGGAGGTGACGGCCACTTCTCAGGAAGGTGCCGCTAATCTGATTTTGGAATTTGATATCAATTTTGATGCTGATATCGCGATTGCTGAGGTACGAGCGGCGGTAGATCGTGCCCAGGCTGAGATTCCTGGCACTTCAGAAGAGCCTATTATCAAGGCTATCACCATGTCAGATCGTGCCGTGATAGCTATCAGCCTGGCGTCTGACACAGTCCCTGAGCGAGTGCTTTACGGTCTGG
>JAPKEK010000142.1 GCA_028822125.1 Pseudomonadales bacterium
GCCATGCGGACCTGTCTTTGACAGACGCTCAGGGCAACTGACTTTTGACCAAAAATTTTCATTGCCTCTGAGAAGGGATAGAAATAACTCGAATTGAGGGTCTTCTACGCCTTTTGCAATATCGGGTCGACCCATGTGATCAACAATAATGATGGTGGGAAGCGATTCAAAAAAATGATATAGCTCTGCGAGTTCCTGAGATTCAAAATAAATCACGATATGCCAGCCCAGTTCGTTAATTCTTGCAGCAACTCGAGTCAAATCATCAAACGGCAAGGCATCTACCAGGCGCCTTACAAAATTAAAACGGACACCACGCACGCCCGACGAGTGCAGGGCTTCAAGTTCTGAGTCCGATATGTCGACGGAAACACTGGCAATGCCTCGCGCCATACCATCGGCAGACACAAGGGCATCTACCAGTGCACTGTTGTCGTTGCCATGGCAGGTCGCTTGAACAATGACATTTCGCGAAACGCCCAAAAAATCGCGCAGCTGCCAAAGCTGCTGCTTGGAAGCATCGCAGGGCGTATACTTCCTGGTTTCAGCAAAAGGAAACTGCTCCCCGGGACCAAACACATGACAATGTGCATCTACTGCACTTTCTGGCAAGCTGAACCGGGGTTTTGATGGGGCTTGATGCCAATGCAGCCAATCTGCATCAGGCGTAAATGATTTCATAGCCCTCTGCCTTTGAGTAGCCAATCCATACGAGGGTAAACCCGTCTGGCATTACCCTCAAATACCTTATATTGATCGGTATCGCTTAAATCAAGTGCATCAATGTAACGCTTGGTGTCATCAAAGTACTGCCCGGTCTGGGAATCGATGCCCCTGACGGCACCAACCATCTCCGAACCAAAAAGAATGTTGTCAATATCAATAACTTCAAACAGCAAATCGATACCCGGTTGATGATAGACGCAGGTATCAAAGAATACGTTGGTCATCACGTACTCAGTCAGCGGGGGGCGTTTTAGCATGTCCACGAGACCCCGGTATCGCCCCCAATGGTAGGGGACTGCCCCACCCCCATGCGGTATGATAAATCTAAGATCCGGAAAATCCTGAAACAAATTACCCTGGATAAACTGCATAAACGCCGTCGTATCTGCATTGATATAATGCGCGCCCGTGGCATGGAAGTTGGGATTGCACGAACTGGAAACGTGAATCATGGCGGGGACATCCAGCTCAACCATTTTTTCGAAGAAAGGGTACCAGGATCGATCCGTTAACGGCGCTGCCGTCCAATACCCTCCAGAGGGATCGGGGTTTAAGTTACATCCGACAAAACCCAGTTGCAACACGCAGCGCTCCAGTTC
Source organism: Pseudomonadales bacterium (assembly GCA_028822125.1). Lineage (GTDB taxonomy): Bacteria > Pseudomonadota > Gammaproteobacteria > Pseudomonadales > Azotimanducaceae > UBA9926. The sequence goes on from JAPKEK010000142.1 coordinate 1,326, forward strand.
TCTTATGGATTGTTCTATGGATGTTCCTAGGGATTGCGGCAGTTGGCATACACCGATGAAAGATTCCGGATAAAGGTCGACCACCCGTTTTATAAGATCATTACAGGCACGCGACCACTGCTGGGCGAGGGCATCATCACCAATGTGATGAGCCATGGCGGAAGCCCTCGGCGAAAACAGGGTCATATCTGCGCCTCTTTCAGTCAGCAGTTTCAACTGATTCTGCTCAATACTCTGTCTAATCAGATCATCGCTAATGTATGGAATCTCAGGTAAGACCAGGCCCTTGTCATAAGCAGCGATCTGAGTATCACGGAATTGCTGGTGGGGTTCTGGTGCGGTTGTGTAATGGCCATGGCAGTCAATTATCATCGTATTTTCGATCTAGTTAGTTGGCTTTGATCGCAACTGGGTTGCCCGCAGGAATCATCACCTCGCCTCTCATTAACAACCTTGCAGTTCTTAACAGGGCTGCCCGTTGTACAGAAACCACCCCATTGGCGGAAAACTTCAATTGCATTTCCACTGAAAAGGAGCCCGACGGATGTTCAACTGAATACTCCCTGGCAGATCCGGCCTCAGATCGACTGCCGCTCACCATTGCGTAGGCCAGCGTATCCGGGATCAGGCATGCGGTAGCGACACTGACTGAACCAAGTACGCCAATAGCCTCATGGACTCGATGTGGAATGAAGGTATGCGTATTGATCAAGCCACCATTTCTCGCGGGTGAGATAAGACACATCTTGGGTACCGTTTTTGCTTTCACGTCTCCAAGGTTCATGCGCTGGCCCACTTTCAAGCGGATGTTCTCCAGCCTGGATTTTAAAGACTGATCTGAGTCGAGTTGCTCAGGTGTCTCATAGCCCGACAAGCCAAAATCAACCGCCCTCATCAACACTACGGGCATACCATTATCAATACAGGTGACATCCACACCTTCCAGGTTGTCCATTGCCTGACCGGTCGGCAATAGCGCTCCGCAGCTGGACCCTTCTATGTCTGTGAACTGAATACTGACAGGAGCAGCGGCACCCGGAACGCCATCTATCCGTGTCGTTCCTGAGTAACGCACCGCATTACCGGGAGTTTGAACTCGAGCAACTGCCTGCGCACCCGTATTATCAAGATGGATTCGAACATCGGTGCTATCTCCTCTCGTTTCAACCAGACCCTGCTCAATGGCAAAAGGACCCACCCCCGCAAGAATGTTGCCACAGTTCTGATTTGTACTGACTTCAGGCTTATCAAGCGCTACCTGTAAGAACAGATAATCAACATCCACATCTGGCTTTTCTGATTTTCTAACAACAGCAACTTTACTGGTGAGTGGATGGGCCCCACCCAGGCCATCTATCTGCCTCTCATCGGGAGAACCCATGGCTGCAAGGAGTACCGCATTTCGTTCCCGTTGGTCTAGCGGCAGATCCTGCTCCAGGAAAAATAATCCTTTTGAGGTGCCCCCTCTATACAGTGAACAGGGTATAGCTCGCTGAGTCGTCATTCTTCCTCCGCATTAAAACTGACATACTCAATCCCCTGCTGCTTTAACCGCTCACGCATCTTGTAGATATCCAAGCCTAATTCCCCCTGGGCCAATCGACGGCGGACGGCCTGTTCATTTTCAATGCGGCGCTTCATTTTCACGGCGACTTCATCACCCAAGACCCGGGGAACTACCACAACCCCATCGTCATCAGCGATCACAATATCTCCTGGGTTGACCAGCTGACCTGCACAGACTATAGCAACGTTAACATTGCCCAGCTTCTCCTTAACTGTGCCCTGTGCAAATACACTCTTTGACCACACCGGAAACCTCATTTCAGTCAAGCCAGCGATATCTCTCACTCCTGCATCGATGACAAGCCCGCGAACACCTCTTGAGTTAAGAGAAGTAGCCAGGAGATCCCCGAAATAGCCATCATCACAGGGGCTCGTTGGACAGACCACTAATACATCTCCAGGCTGGCACTGTTCTACCGCCACGTGAAGCATCCAGTTATCGCCAGGCGTAACCTCGCAGGTAACCGCGGGTCCCGCTATCCTGGCCGGACGAAAGATCGGTTTCATGTAGGATGCCAGCAAACCCTTTCGACCCTGCGCCTCATGAACGGTAGCCACCTCGGCATCTTGAAACTTTGCCATAGTCTCTCTTTCCGGGCGGGGTATATCAGTAACGCAGGTTGCCATAATTTTAACCTCTATTTAATGAACCAGATTCGAAAATCAGAGCTCAGCCTTACTATAATGAATTACTCAGAACCCGTCCCTCACCCGGACCGGGCTCACACCCTTTGATATTGAGGTGCTGCCCCCCACTCTGCGCCTCAATCATGGTTCATGATGGTGACCACTTATCTTCAACAAAGCAAAGATTAGCTTACCCGCTCAACCGCCTTTACCGAGAACCGGTTAACCTGACCGGTTGACCTGAAAGGTCGGCCATATGACCCTGATACATGCTTCTGGCTAAGCGCTGCAACACCATGCATGCAAGCCAACGACCTGTGCAGCAAATCTCCTCAATATGGCAAACCTACATAACTTTCGGCAAAAGACATGCGAGCGGCCTGAGATGTAACCAGGTATTCAAATTCAGCTCCGCGAATTCTGCTGCTAAATGCACTGTCATCTTCATAAAAATCATGCAGCAATCGGGTCATTGACCAGGAAAACCGACTGGCTTTCCATACCCGTTCCAACGCCCTTTGCGAATAATTATCCAACCCTTCTGTATCTTTGTTCTGATAAAACTCAGATAGTGCTTGCGACAAATAGCGCACATCAGAAACCGCCAGATTCAAACCCTTGGCACCCGTAGGTGGAACAATGTGCGCCACATCACCCGCCAGGAACAGTGAGTTCCAGCGCATGGGCTCGCAAACGAAACTTCGTAACGGTGCTATTGATTTCTCGATGGAAGGCCCGGTAATTAAGTTCCGAGCAACCTCTGACGGCAAGCGCTTATTCAGCTCGCTCCAGAACCGGTCATCCGACCAATGATCGACCCGCGCGTCAAGCGGGACCTGGATATAGTACCGGCTTCTTGTTTTTGATCGCATTGAACACAGGGCAAAACCTCGCTGATGATAAGCGTAGATGAGCTCCTGGGACACGGGGGGCGTTTCCGAGAGGACGCCTAACCATGCAAAAGGGAAACTAGACTGATATTCACGTTTGACCTCGCTGGGCATGGCCGCCCGGCTCACGCCATGATAGCCGTCACAACCAATCACAAAATCACAATTAAGCGTCTTGGCTTCCCCTTCGTGATGAAATAGGATTTCTGGTTTTTCAGTATCGATGCCGGCCAATATCACATCGCTAACCTTGTGAAAAATACAGCCTCCGGTTTTCTCGCGCGCCTGATAAAGGTCCCGGGTGATCTCAGTTTGCCCGTAAATCGTCATCTTCGAACCGGTAAGCTCAAAAAAATCGATTCGACAATTTCTACCCTTGTAAACAAGCTCAACCCCATCATGCTCCAACCCGAGTTTATTCAGGCTGGCAGCCACCCCAGCCTGCTGGAGCATTTGCACTGTTCCTCTCTCTAATAAGCCGGCGCGAATTCTGCCCAGAACATGTTCTCGAGAATGCTTTTCCAGGACCACACTCTCGATTCCATTGACATACAATAATTGGGACAACAGTAATCCTGCAGGTCCACCGCCGATAATTCCTACTTGTGTTTTCATTGTGAATTCGCCATCTCACCCCGGGAACACTATCTGCGCGCTGTACAACAGAAACTCAGCCAGCGCATACCAAGTATGCTGATTTTAACCATGCCACGTGTTGCTGTTGCTTTCACTAATAAGAACTGAGCTTAAAGGGTTATCAGCGAAGTGTTACGCAAAGCAAAACCTTACCTTTTATATACCTATATGGCTTCAATACAAATCATTTAAGGCCGGATAGGAAAGATCGGGCTGTTATAAACGGCCTGTTATGAAGCGTAATTAATGAAAGAACCACGACAACTTAAGGCACCCCAATGCTCACCTCCAAACAGCAGCAATGTCCTTGAAGACCCAATGCATAGCGCACAGACCCCAGGGTCCTTAATCGGCCGTTACTACCCTATGAAGCAGAGATGGGGTCACCCTATGACATTGCTCGCAGGCGATATAACAATGTAATGCACGCATGAAGTATCGAAAAACCGAGCGCAATGGTCTATACCTTGATTTTCAATTACGGGCAACCAGAATCCAAGGGGCGCGCGGAAGTAGGCGAACAACCTGACCTCATGTCGTGCCAGCAAATGATTTAGATCCGGTTATAGCGCAATAATTCATACATAACACTATCGCTGCAAGGCTCTGGCCTTCAAAAAAACAAGCACAACTGCGGCCACTACAGAACCAAAAGCCATAAACGTTGCAACAAGTGAGAGCCCGTAACCCGCTGTAAATAATATGCCAGCAATGATAGGACTGGCGGCAGCGCCACCACGGCCAAGGCCTATGGAAAACCCGGTTCCACTTGCTCTCAGGTTATCTGGATAGTGGTCAGCAAAAAGCGCATACAATCCAACGACACCGCCATTAATAAAAAAGCCTGCAATACACGCTACTGCCGATAGCTGGTCTAACTCTGAATACCCTTTGCCAAATACATAGATCATTATGGAAGACATGACCAGCGCAGCAAACATCAGGTTTCGAGTTGCAAATCGACTGGACAGAAGGCCAAATAGAATTGAACCCGTCAGCATACCCATATTTGCCCAGACCAAAACCCCGCCCGCCGATGAGGCCGAATAGCCCATATCTACCACAATTTTTGGCGTCCATTTGAGCAGAAAATAGAGCGTCATAATATGCATAAAGTAGGCAACTGTAAGCACGATTGTGGTTCGCAACATCGCAGGCTTAAACAGTTCGAGAAGGGACGTTTTAGGCTTCTCGGTAACATCAGGCAAAGCGGCAATAGATTCTTTGCCCATTTTTTTCAAACTGGAG
>JAPKEK010000143.1 GCA_028822125.1 Pseudomonadales bacterium
CGCACCAGATCGCCGCTATTGAACCAGCGATCGCCATGGGTTTCTACATTCTCCACGATCTTGCTGGCAGTCGCCTCGAAGTTGGTGTAACCATCGAATTCACTTTCGGGCGTGATCTTGCCCAATAATAAACCCGGCTCACCCAGTGGCACCTCTATGCAACGCCCCTCGTTGTCGCGAACAATGTTGTCGTTCTCAAGATCGTATTGCACCAGTGTGACCGGGCTCAGTGCAGCTCCAATCGTCTTATCTTTATTCAACACATTCAAAAACGAAAAATTACCCTCGCTGGCCCCGTATATCTCACAGATACGGCGCACACCAAAGCGCCCTCTGAACTGGTCCCACACATCCGGCCTCAGTCCGTTGCCCATCATTTTCATCAGGGGATTATTTTTCTCGATGTCACTTTCCGGCTGATCCGCTAGGTAACGGCATAGTTCGCCCACATAAACGAAACAGTTGGCCTGATATTGTTGCACCTCAGGCCAAAAGTTCGAGGCAGAAAAGCTGCGTCGCAGAAAAACTGAGGCGCCATTTGCGATAAAACTAACCAACCCCGGCACCATGCCTGTGGAGTGGTACAGAGGTAGACAGAGGTACAACCGATCCGTGGGCTTGACCCGAAAACCGAGTTTGCTAACTAGCCGAGCTGCAATTACATATTTTAGGTGACGCTGCACCGATGCCTTGGGTAGGCCGGTAGTACCCGAGGTAAAGACATACGTCCCCGTTTCGCCGGAAGTAATCTCGCGCGTTACCGACAGGTTACCTTTTGGCATGGCCGCCATTGCCAGAGCAATATCTTCGGCCCAGTCCGGGCAGAAAAAGTCATCGGTATGCTCACCCTCATCGGGCACCCAGAAGTAGTCACGACCTGGTTCCAAACTCAGACTCTGCAACAGCTCGGGCATAATTTCAGCCAAACTATTTGTTCGCTCAGCACCCACAACACATTTTTTGGCGCCAGTTTCTTTGAAGCAGTGCACCAAGGCTTTGCCGCTGAGGCTATTATTGATCAGACTGCTCGGCGCGCCCAATTTGGCAAGCGCCAGCAGGGCGAGTACGAACTCGGCACGATTTTCCATCAGTACCGCCACGCAGTCACCCCGCTTGATGCCACGCGCCTGCAGCATATGTGCCAGTTGGTTAACCTCAGCGTTGAACTCACTGTAAGTCCACTGACGACCCTCAAATAGTAGCATCGCACTTTGCGGGTTACGAGCCACCGAATCTTCAAATATAGTACCCAGTGATGCCCTATCTTCCTTTTTGGGCTTCTTACCGGCTAGAACCGGGACAATCTGCGCGAACTCTCCCAGGACCCGTATCATCTCACGGGAGTATGCTAAGACACCCATATCAGCTTGCCTGCTCCCGCATGGTCAATTTGGCCAATTGCGACATATGTACCTCGTCGGGGCCCTCGGCCTTTGCCAGATCACGCAGTTCGTCAAACCAGAGCGGCGTTAGCCAAAGGTTGTTCTGATCCAGGCACCATTCAGCATAGTCGTGTTCACGGGGATAAATATGTTTTTGCATAAACGCTTCAAGTTGCGCGTTTAATGCCTGTGATTTTTCGCTGATTTCAAAACCCATCGCTTAGTCTCCTGACTATCACTGTTTACGTATTGAAAAATACTCGATCCAGCGGCAACTACCGCGGCTGGAAGATATTTATTTGTCTGTTACACATTACCCAGTAGCAGAGCTTCGCATCCGGTGCCAGCGAGAATTCGATCGACACGCGCACGGTCCTCAACGCTTAATACCCGGTACTGCTCGTTAATCCACATCAGGCATTTCGCTTGGTAAGGGAAGGTCTGTTGCGTCCAACGCGCACCATCAATCTCGGCTTCCCAGGTTTTCTCTCCCGCCTTAACAGCCCGGCTATTTGCCAACAGCGCAGGGACATACACCCTGCCCGCCTCACTCAAAATAGCGCCCAGCGTCTCCGGCATGTCATCGGGATTATTCCAATCGCCGTCACCCGGTTCTAAACCACTGAGCTCTTCCATCAGCGAGGTCCACGCAACGGTACGCGGCGATAGTTTGTGGGCGATCGCCCTCGGCGTTGGGTCAAAGCCGACCAACTGAGTCAGTTGGCCGAACATGGCAAAATCACCCGCACCGGGCCGGTTGCCCAGCATAAAGGGCTGGGTCTGCAGATGAGCCTCCATTGCCTTCAGATAGCGCCGGTAGCTGGCGTCAATAATCGGGGCGGTCGTTTCGTTAGAGCCCACCACATAAAGGCGGCTGATCTGACGCTCGGGGAGCATCTTCTTCAGTTGCTCGTGTTCTTCGGATGGCAAATTGACACGAAAGTGTAGTGGTAACAAAGTGCCGGCATTATCAGCGTCGGCTTGTGCATGCCAGCGATAATGAAACATATACTTGGTGACCCACTCGTCACCAAAATCCTCCAGCAAATAATCGATAAACGCCAGAGCAGGGTCAACTGGGAGAACTGAGCGCTCTAAACTCATGCCTTCCAGGCGTCTTATAATCGGCGAGGAATCAGTCACGGCTTTCAAATCGCCATTGGTATCTGGCAACACAAAAACTGGCAGTAGTACCGGTCTTGGCATCTCTAGTCCCAAAGTGGGAAGTACTAACTCCGGCTGCCCCCAGATCATTTTGTGCGGGATTCTGCGATAGCGCAGCAGGGAAAGCATTTTACGGGTATAGGGCGAGCCGACCACTCCAATCAACTGTATGCTCTTTGTTTCTGTCATGTCCTTAGTTCCTAATCCATATAATAAGCATTTGGTGCGTTGTTGAGCGCATATCAAACGTTTAACCATGCCTCTAATTAGAAGGCAGAGAGTGACTCCAGCATCAAATTATAATAGCATATGAACTGCTATAATATGTCAAGGCCGTCAGCTTTGAAAGAAAGAATGTGTATGAAACTGAAATGCGCAGTAAATCACTTGGTAATTAGCCACGACAGGCTTGTAGTATCGTCAAGCTGAACGATCGTGGTACATTGGTGTCACGATCACCCAATCCACAGTCGAAATTGAATGAAAATAGAGGGCTAGATTATGGCCGTCACCGTTGCAATCTCATCGAGAAAATCGAGCGCGGCTAGCAGCTCGCGTAGAAGTATCTGCAACGCCCCGGGCTGACGCAGTGACGGTCACACTATTTGCCCTTTCAAACCACCTGCCGCTTCGCACCTCAATTCGGTGGTTGTGTATTCTCGCTAGCGGTCTGCTCTTCCTCTGGCGGGTCCGGGTCCAGTATGTCCTGGGTGCGCAGTTCGAAGTCGCTGGCGTCGTGCCGCTCCAGTAGCTGTTTGGATTTGCTTCCAAAGGGACGATTGACCATCTCTCCTCGCTGTACCGCTGGCCTCTGGCGCAACTCCTCAACGTAGCGGGCGAGATTGGTATACGTATGGGTTTCCAGGAACTCTGCCGCGCTGTAAGCATGTCCGCGCATCACCGCGCCATACCACGGGTAGATGGCCATGTCCGCTATGGTGTACTCATCACCGCACATGTATCTGCGATCCGCCAGGTTCTTGTCCAGCAGGTCCAGTTGCCGCTTTACTTCCATGGTATAGCGATCGATAGCGTACTCGATCTTGACTGGCGCATATGCGTAAAAGTGGCCAAAACCACCACCAAGAAGCGGGGTAGCACCCATCTGCCAGAACAGCCAGTTCAGACACTCTGTTCTGCCGGCATGATCAGCGGGTATGAACTCACTGAACTTGTCCGCTAGGTAGAGCAGGATGGAGCCGGATTCAAACACCCTGATGGGCACATCATCGCTGTGATCGACCATGGCGGGAATCTTTGAATTGGGATTGGCAGTCACGAAGCCGCTGCCGAACTGGGATCCATCGCCAATATTAATCAACCACGCGTCATATTCGGCTCCGCAGTGGCCCCTGGCGAGCAGCTCTTCCAACATAATAGTTACTTTCATGCCATTGGGAGTAGCCAAAGAGTACAGCTGCAAAGGGTGCTTGCCTACCGGCAGATCCTTTTCCTGTTGCGCACCGGCGGTGGGACGATTGATGTTGGCAAAGGCCTGATTGTTGTCGGGATTCCACCGCCATACGCTCGGGGGCTCATAGGCGTCGCTAGTCATGTTCTGTACTCCACTGAATGATGAAAAACCTGGCTCGGCGTTTATTCCAAAACTGTCAGCAATCACCAGTTGCATTGTTTTAGCATCTATGGTGTCATTAATATTCAAGGTGAGCAAGCTGGCAATTCTGGTACCTCCTATGTCGAGCGCAACTACATGAATAGAAACAGTGACCGGCAACACCTGCAAAAGCATATTCGTAGGGAAGCCATTGGCAATTTCGTTATAAACACCGTCTTCAATGCCGGCATTGTCTACGCCATTATGGGCTCACGAAAAACTATAGCCTTCTCTGGGGGTGATGGTTTCGCTGCAGACCTGCTGACCACCGCAATAGTGCTTTCCGCTATTGTCAGCGCAATCGTGATGTGGATGGGGCGTAGGCAGGGCCGCAACGGGAAGCTGGCGTGGCTGCGCACAGATGAAATGGGACTGTCCCGCGGGTTGCCGCACTCGCCGCTACAGGCAACGCTGGTCTTTGCCATCGCTGGAATGCTGGCGGCTGCCATTTCACTTGGGCTGCTCTCTCTATTGGGTGTGGACAGCTTGTCACTCACGGCTTACGCGGGGCTAAAAGGTGTATGGACCGGTGCCTGGGCGGCGCTGTTGGTCCCCTTGGCGCTGCGGCACGGTCTACGCGTGCCGCCCGAAAACTTTCAGAAATGAGCGAGCGGATACCCGCACGTATACTGAGCGCGAGCTCTGTATTGTATTTTTATTATAGCGCGGATTGTGCCAATACAATGGATCTTGTTTTTTCCTGCAAGAAAAACTGCCCCGACAAACTTTATACGAAGTCCAGCCAACTACCACCGAGAGTTAAAATAGGATGAAATACAACACTGTGCTCTACGAAGTCAGCGACCGAATATTGACGCTGACACTGAATCGCCCCGAGTCACTTAATGCGTTTACACTGGAGATGGGTAGCGAGCTAATCGACGCCTTTCAGCGTGCCAGCAATGACGACGAGGTCGGCGCCATCATCGTGACCGGGGCGGGTCGTGCCTTTTGTGCCGGCATGGATTTGAACTCGGAAGGCAATGTATTTGGCCTCGATGAATCTCTCAAGCCGACCTTGAGCGATCTGCATAACCCCGAATTTGCGCCGGGAATACACGGCGGCGTTCGCGATGGTGGAGGACTGGTGGCATTGGCCATTTTCGAGTGTAACAAGCCGGTGATCGCGGCTATCAACGGCCCCGCTGTTGGGGTTGGCGCCACTATGACCTGCGCGATGGATGTGCGGATAGCATCGGAAAAGGCTCGCATTGGATTTGTTTTCAACAAAATTGGAATCACGCCGGAAACCTGTTCCACCTGGTTTTTGCCTCGTATTGTTGGCATGTCCCGGGCCCTGGAGTGGTGCTATAGCGGTGAAATTCTCCCTGCCGCTGTTGCTCGAGATACCGGCTTGGTGAGCTCGGTAAGTAAGGCCGACGATTTGCTGGATGACGCGATCTCGCTAGCTAAAAAATTCACTGACAAGAGTGCCACCTCGATCGCACTGACTCGCCAGATGCTGTACCGCAATGCAGCATGTGCACATCCACTGGATGCACATTACGTGGAGTCGCTGGCGCTGTTTTATCAAAGCCAGAGTAGCGGACGGGAGGGGGTCGCCGCTTTTGGTGAGAAGCGACAAGCACAATTTACCGAAACAACGGCCAGGGATATGCCTCCGTTCTTCCCTTGGTGGCAGAAGTAAAATTCGCGAATTCTGATATATAAAATCGCTCTAAATATTAGACTCAATAAAATACAAGGAGATTTCATGACAAACCCAACGTATGAAGACATGCAGGTAGCACTGGACCGACAAAGAAAAGCCTTTTTGACGGAGGGTGTGGTCGGCGCCGAAATACGAATAGATCGTATTGATCGGGCGATCAACATACTCGAGAAACATGGGTCCCGTTTCGGTGACGCTATGGCCGCCGATTTTGGACACCGCTCTCGAGATCTATCCAAACAGACAGATATTAATGGCTCAATAGAGCCATTAAAGTACGCCAAAAAGCATTTACGAAATTGGATGAAACCCGAAAGACGCAAGGTTATGTTCCCCTTGGGCCTGCTGGGAGCACGTGCACGCCTCGAATTCCAGCCACTTGGCGTGGTCGGATGCATCAGCCCCTGGAACTTCCCAGTTCAACTCACGTTCGGTCCACTTGCCG
>JAPKEK010000144.1 GCA_028822125.1 Pseudomonadales bacterium
ACTGCTGGGGCGAGCCAGTTCAGGGTGCGCCGCAATATTGACCGTTTCATCCGTAATCTCGAGGCTTATGTCACAGGCGAAATGCTTGAGGGCGTTATTGATAAAGTGGCAGGATACTAGGCATTCCTTAGGATAACGGCAAATCCTCGGGGTATTCGCTTTTAACAGCGTCAACTGGAATACCCTGGGATAGCACCGATCCAGGGGCTGCAATGAAGTCCTGCTGCAAATGAACGGGGCAATGTGACATAGTGAGTACCTAAAGCGTCAAAATTATGGTAAATAACGCTATATAAAACAGCGTTTAAGTAGCGGTCAGGTTAGTCGATTGATGATTAGTAGGCCGGTCACAAAAGTAAGTACAATAAAATAAAAGGAACCACCGTCATGTTGAGAAATTGGTTATACGTTGCATCTGTTACCGTTGTGTTGCTCTGCCAGGCTGCTTCTGCAGAAGATTACATCATTGATAACCAGGGACAGCATGCCTTCATCACATTCAAAGCCAAACATCTGAATTTTTCCTACATTATTGGTCATTTCAACCGTTTTGAAGGTCATTTTAGCTATGATGCAGAGCAGCCTGAAAACAGTAGCGCTGAGGTCGAAATACAGGCCAACAGCCTCGATACCAATCACGCCGAACGGAACAAGCATCTAAAAGGCGAGGATTATCTGGATGTAGCCCAATATCCGAGTATCAGTTTTACCAGCAGTTCGTTCGAAGGTGGCAGTAAAAGTGGTGTGCTGCACGGCAATTTATCCTTTCATGGCGTCACCAAAGCCGTTGCCATCAACGTTCATCAGGTTGGCGAGGGAGATGACCCATGGGGAGGATATCGCAATGGCTTTCAGGGAAATATCACCCTCAGCGCTGGCGATTTTGGGCTGGCCGCGTGGATTGGTGATGTGGAGGTTGAATTGATTGTCGAGGGCATCAGGCAATAGCAAATAGCTAACCTGGATGCACCTGCTTGATATCATCACCAGACCGATTTAGCCCGTTTAGGAGATCCAGAAACCATAAACGAGCTGGGCGCCTATACCTGAGATGGTGCCCTTAGGCAGTTGCTAATGATCCGCATCAAAGGCCCTTTAAACTGCCACACACGGGAACAGCAACATAGCAGCCGAATTTAGGTATCCCGGGCATCTTGCGGAGACGTTATTTGAGATGAAATTTCTGGTGTGGAAGTTGAAGGAGAGGTAGTGTCACAAGCACTTGAGGGTATTCGCGTACTTGATCTCAGCAGTGGACCTGCGGCAGGTATGGCCACCATGATACTTGCCGATTTCGGTGCGCAGGTAGTTTCCATCCAACGCCCACCCCTAGCGCCAGCAGATGGCCTTAACCAGTTACCCGCGACCCCTATGTGGCGGCGTGGCAAACAGCTGTTAACGCTGGATCTTAATCAGAACACGGACCTCGAACGGTTTCATCAGCTGGCCTCTGGCGCAGATGTACTGGTATGTAACTGGCGCAGCAGTGCCCTGGCTCGCCGACAGCTTGACTTTGAACATCTGCACAACCAACACAGGCACCTGATCTACTGCCACATCACCGGCTTTGGCAGTCGCGGTCCTATGGCAGACTGCCCTGGTTACGAACATACTGTGGCAGCTTACAGCGGCCGTATGCGCTTGTTTTCAGGTATCGTAGACCGCGCCGGCCCGGTATTTTCTGCGCTTCAGGTTGGCGTCCATGCCTGCGCACAATCGGCAGTAGCAGGCGTACTGGCAGCTCTCCTCACCAAAGGCAAAAATGGCGCTGGACGACTGGTAGAAACAAGCCTTCTCCAGGGTATGTTGCCCTACGAGATGGGTGCCATGATTGGTATGCAATTCATGGAGCAATTCCCTGACCTGGCCCCACTCATCGCTACACCGTCGGCACAACCACCAATACCAAGCCTGTTTTACCATCCCGCCCAGGCTGGCGATGGCCGCTGGATGCAGTTTGGTAACCTGTTACCCCACCTGTTCGATAACTTCCTCATTGCCACTGGCTTGATAGATATCATTGCCGACGAAGACTTCAACCCCAAACAACTGCTGTTAAAAACGTCTGAGAAGCAAGAAGCCTTTCGTGCGCGCATGCTCAGTAGAATCCAGGAACGATCAACAGCCGACTGGATGCAGGACTTTATCAGCGATGGCGGTATTGTTGCCACGACCTATCAAACAACCCAACAGGCTCTGCAAGATCCAGATATTGTTGCCAATGGCCATGTCATCAAGGATGACAATGGTGGGCTGCAACTCGGCCCAGTTGCCCGCTTAACTGACACCCCCGCGCTGCCGGGGGCTGCTGCTTCGAGACAAGACAGCTGGGCACTGCAATGGGCAAAAACCCCTAGACCGAAGTCCACCGCAAAAGAACCACAAGCCCTGCCACTGACCGGCATACGTGTTATCGAAATTGCCACCATTATCGCCGCACCCCTTGGGGCTGCCTTTCTTGCCGATATGGGCGCTGAAGTTATCAAAATTGAGCCGCTGGGGGGTGACCCCTTTCGAGGAATGCTAGCCGGCCTGGGGTCGGCCCGTGTCAATGTCGGCAAGCGCAGCATCTCCGTCAATATGAAAACCGATGCAGGACGCCAGATTGTATTAGATCTATTAAGGGATGCGGATGTGATGATTCACAACTTCCGTCCAGGTGTCCCGGAACGCCTGGGCATCAGTTACTCCCAGGTCAGCAAGATAAACACCAATATTATATACCTTCAATGTAACGGCTATGGCAGCAATGGTCCGGGTGCTTTAAGACCGAGCACCCACCCCATACCCGGGGCAGCAATGGGGGGTGTCATGTACCAGATGGGAGAACACTTACCGGAAGAATTACAGGATACCGACAGCCTGAAAAAGTGGTGCCGGCGATTAATGCGCGCCAATGAGGTCAACCCAGACCCAAACACCGCTTTGGTGGTCACCACTTCGGTCATGCTTGGATTACTCGCTCGACAGACAACTGGTAGAGGCCAGCGGATACTGGTTGATATGTTCGGCGCCAATGCCTACGCTAACAGCGATGACTTCCTGACCTATCCCGGCAAACAATCCCGGGCAATGCCCGACGCTGACATGTATGGGTTATCCCCTATATACCGACTGTACCCGTGTGCAGAGCAACAATGGATATTTCTAGGGCTTAACACTTCGCGTGAGATTGAACAATTCTGTAACGCCCTGAAAGCTGCGAATCTTCCTGCGCCAGACCCGAATCAAATGCGCACTGGCGAGGAGAGTTTAATCAAGACATTAACCAGTCTGTTTTCCAAAAAAAATGCCGGGCAGTGGCAATCCCTGTTAGGACATCTGGGTTGTGTTCAGGCAGATGGCCTGGCACCTAACAGGTTCTGGATCGAAAACGAGCAAGCGCAGGAAATGGATTTAACCAGCGAGGTTGAACATCCTGCGTGGGGAACCTACCGCAGGCACGGCCCTGTGGTCATGTTCGATGGCAAACAACAATCTCTGGCTGCACCGCCCCTGGCGGGTCAACACAACACTGAGTTGCTTTCACTGTTGGGGTATTCACAAGCGCAGATTAATGAGTTTTACCAGCAAGGCACCCTCTGGCAAGAGCCTTAGTAGGGCACTTCACTTCTCCAATGAAGCTGGTCAACAGCAGCTGAAATTACGGGCGGGTTGTGTAGAGGGGATCTGCCGCTTCAAGTGGCAGGCGAGCTCGCTGGCCATGAGTTAACATCGATTCAAACAGGCTTCGATTCAGGGCGATTTATGAGTATGCTTGATGCTCCTGGTATAGGGCCTTATCTATGACTGACATTATACCTCTGACCCTTGAAGACGTAGACCATGAATGGCTGACGCAGATCTTCCAGCTGAATGACATTTTACCGTCATCAATCAACAAAGTTCAGATGGACATCATCGGAGAAGGTTCTGGGTTTATGGGTGATGTGCTTCGCCTGACAGCTCACTTGAATAACGGCGATTCAGCTCAACCCATCATCCTCAAGCTGCCAACCGCCGGCGATAATCGCAAGGTGGGTCAGAGCCTGGGCGTGTACGAGCGCGAAATAAGGTTTTATAGAGATTTCCAGCCCCTTATGCCCATCAGGACACCCCGCATGATCTATGCAGCCATGGAAGAATCAATGGCACCTGAGACTGGGCTGATGATCATCAAATTGATAAACAAGCTTCCCATTGGCTTAATGTGGCGTATTTTCCTGTTCCTTAACTGGCTGGGTAGTAAGGTCACGAAACGTTACGCGCTGGTAATTGAAGATCTGGGACAGCTTCGACCCGGCGATCAGGTTACCGGCTGTTCCCCTGAAGACGCCAAGATAGTCCTCATGGCAATGGCGAAAGTGCAGGCCACCTTCTTAAATAATAGCCTGCTATCCGAGACACCCTGGATTATTCCACTGGAACTGACTGTCAACTTAAGCCAGCAGGTGTTTAGACAAGCTTTACCCGCTTATCTGAACCAATATGCCGGGTCACTTTCAAACGGAGCCAAGCAGACACTTCACTGGCTCGACGAAAATGGTATCAAGCTCATGAAACTGCTGGCCAGGCAGCCATCGACCCTGAATCATGGCGATTTCCGGCTCGATAACCTTTTCTTTGATGACAGTGCAAATGAGATTGTTCTGTGTGACTGGCAGACGCCTCTGTCCGGACCCCTGGGCATCGATCTGGCTTATTTCCTGAGTGCATCCCTCACAACCGAGAATCAAGGCGAGATTGATAACCTTCTCAAATTTCACCTGCACCAGCTCAATTCTCTGGGCGTTCAAATCGATGCAGCAACATTAACATGGCAGTATCAGGCAGCGATGTTAGTCATATTACTCCGTGTAATACCCGCTGAATTTCAGGACCTGCTGGACCTGGGCGACAATCGAGGCCACCAACTGGCCATAACCTGGCTGGATCGGGTTTTTACCCGAGTCGAAAAAATTCAGCTCGACCTTATTCTGGCCGGACCGCCGTTATAGCAAGGACTGTGCGCATCAGTAGGGTGAGCAGGAACCACCTCCACGCTGTCATCGGGTAACTGGGCATTCTCTGCCACGCTAGCGATCACTGTTACAGCAGTGAAACTCGCCCAACCAGGTTCAGGCGGCCTAGTCAACTCGTTTTAACCGTGTTCCTCGACTTGATCTGCTCCTGTAGGATCTGCTGCTCGGCTTCATCCAGGCTAAAACCACGGATCGCAAAATATGCGAGTGCCATGGCTATAACCGGTATGGTCAGGTAGATCATACGGAAAGCAAATTTGGCCTCTTCGCTGTTGCCACCCTGCGCATCAAAACCGACAAAAGCCAGTAGCGGGTAAGTTATGCCAATTGCCAGGGCGCCTCCTGCCTTGGCGGTGATTGCCAATAGGGAAAAGTAGAGCCCCGTTCGCTGCCCCCCGGTTTGTACATTGTCGTAATCGACCACATCAGCGGCCATCGATCTGATCGCAAACTGCAGGCCGGAATGTGCAAACCCCGTAAAAAAAAGCAGCAGGATGAACAGTGCCACGTCACCCTCTCCCGGGAAGTAAAACGAAGCCGTTGTCAGGCAGAAGGCAATCGCATTCACGGCAAAGCAGCGATGTTTACCTATTTTCTGCGATAATCTGACCCAGATGGGCACGCCAATGATATGGGCGGAAAAAAAGAAAATGAGTGCCACGGAGTTGAACTGTGAGTCACCAAGGAGTTCCGCCTGATAGAAAATAAACAGCCCCGCCATCACCGAACCTGGCATTGATGCAGCTGCATCTGCCATTAGCAGTCTTCGCATATGCGGATTTTTTAAGACCAGCAGCAGGCCTGCTATCAGGCCGATTCGAGGTGCAGGTGCAGTGGGTCGCTCGCCGACTAGCGTGACAGCAGCAAAAACGCACAGCGGTGCTAATATAATCGCCGTAATGCCGAAGAATGAAAGGGCCTCATGGCCAGCCGGTGGCGTGCCAAAGTACTCCAGCACAGCAAGAGGCGTTAGAATTAACAGGGAGCCAATATAGCCGGCAAACGAATTAAAGCCGGCGATACGTGAACGCTCATGATAGTCACTGGATAGTTCGGCCGCCCAGGCTGTATGGGAAATGGTTTGCATGGTGGTTCCGGCATATAACACCATCAGCCAGAAGCCCAGATACCAGACCGTAGGCGTAGCCGTTGGCATGTAAGCCATAAACACACCGAGCATCATGAACGGTAAAGCTATCACCAGCCAATGCCGACGGCGTCCCCAGCGGCTATCAAATCGATCGCCGATAATGCCCAT
>JAPKEK010000145.1 GCA_028822125.1 Pseudomonadales bacterium
CCCTCTCCAGGAAAGAAGCTAATCCCCAACCCTGCATGGCTAAGCCAACAATTAACCCCGCAATCATTATCGGATCAACCCAAAATCAGCCCCGCATTCATCAAAACAGTCTGCGCCTGATAAGACTTCCTTGCTTTTTGGCCCCATTTTTATAAGCTTAGGCCACAAATAGCTGTTATGTGCACACCTTCTACTAGCAACTGATTACAATATGGACCACTATCCTCACTCAAACATCAAAATTGCGGCAATTCTGGCAATAGGCACCTTGATTCTTAGCTTCTTAGCCCCGATTGATCAGCCCCAAAAAGATAGCAATGACACTTTCTCTCTGGCGTTACCAATAAAGCCTGACACTTCTGCATCAGCAGATAGCATCAATGCGTGGCCTGAAAACAATGCTGAAGCTGGCGCGAGCCCATCTGAAGATACACTGAACCATGCCAGGACAACTTATGTCATCCTGCAAGATGACAATCTATCTAACGTGTTTGCAAAGCTGAACTTCCAGGCAAGGGACCTTCAGGAAATTCTCCAGGCTGATGGCAGCAGCGCCCTCAGGCGCATTGTCCCTGGCAATCAACTTGAACTCATCAAGAACGAATCGGGCCAAATCCATATCCTGAAATACGAAGTTGACCCATTGAATACCCTGGTGGCGACTCGCTTAACCAAGGGCTTCGTTATTGAAACAATAGAGAAGCAACTCGACATCGTAACAGCACGTCGAGCAGCGAGCATTTCTGCAAAGCTCCCATCTCTTTACAAAGCCGGTAAAAAGGCGGGACTGAGCGATAACTTAATCATGGAGTTGGCGAATCTATTTCAGTGGGACATCAGCTTTGCCCTGGATCTTCGCCAAGGCGATAAATTCTCGCTGGTTTACCAGGAGCATTATGTTGACGGAGTAAAAATTGCAGATGGTAAAATCTTAGCGGCAGCATTCTCAAACAGCGGTAAGAAACATACAGCGCTGCTTTATAAGAATGACAAAGGGGATGCCACTTACTTTTCGGAAAGCGGTGAAAGCCTGCAGAAAGCATTTATCAGGGATCCAGTACACTTTTCTTACGTGAGTTCTAGTTTCAATCTAAGACGTCTTCATCCTATTCACAAAAAGGTTCGGCCACACAGAGGAACTGACTATGCAGCCAGGAAAGGCACACCGGTAGTCGCTGCAGGGGATGGCAAGGTTCATGAAGCATCCTCTAATGAAGCATCAGGCAACTTCATCGTCATTAACCATGGTGAACAATACGTAACCAAATACCTGCATCTTTCAGGATTCGCCAGAGGCATAAGAGCGGGGAGATCTGTGAAACAAGGACAGGGAATTGGTTATGTTGGATCCACCGGGTGGGCGACTGGCCCGCACCTGCATTACGAATTCCTGGTCAGTGGGGTTCATCGAAATCCTAAGACTGTGGGCCTGCCCAATGCCAAACCGATCCCCTCTACTGAGTTACAGGCCTTTCGGCTGCAAACCAGCCCTTATCTACAACAGTTAGCCGTACTTAGCAGGGAAGTTGACAAAACCACACTGGGCTCGGGTTCAAAGACAGGGGAATAACCACCTGCCTGGCTTCATATCGAGAAGGAATTACCACAACCACAGGTGGCACTGGCACTAGGGTTGGTCACAATGAACCGTGAACCCTGCAAATCTTCACGAAAATCTATTTCCGCTCCGGCAAGATATTGATAACTCAAGGGATCAATTAAAAGAATCACGCCATTTTTCTCAATGGCTGAGTCGTCGTCTTCCCTGTCTTCATCAAAGGTAAAACCGTATTCAAACCCCGAGCAGCCACCGCCAGTGACAAAAACCCGCAGCTTGAGATTCTCGTTCTGCTCCTCGCCAATCAGAAGTTTCACTTTACTGGCTGCTGCCTCAGAAAAACTCATTGATATCATATCTATCACTTTTTATTGAACCCTTAATACCTACTATCGGGGATATCCGGTGAATTTCAAGCACCAGAGTCCGATTTCTGGACTGCTTTTATCCAGGAATCGGTTTTCTCTTTAGATTCCTCTTTAGATGCTGCTAGTTTCTGGCTCTTTTGAACCACCTCACTATGCTCAATCTGACGCAAATTTCCCAATAGCTGACTGCCTTTAATCATTTCAATGATGCGATAATAAACTGCACCGCGGACGTTGGCTTTTGATGATAATTCCAGATGCTTTTCAGAATATATATCACCTTCAACTTTTCCATTGACTATGATAGTTGGCGCTCTGATTTCGCCTTTTACTAATCCTCTCTGGCCGACAGTGATAATCGCGTCTTGATCATCCAGAGCAATGATATTGCCTTCCACTACACCGTTAACAATCAACTGGGACTTAAAATTTAGATCGCCTTCAACCTTACAATTTTCGGCAATCAGCGATACCTGCCCTGGATTACCACCCCTTAATTTCTTCATGATGCTCAACCTCCTATAACCGGCCATTGATAGTTTCTTTCATAGCGTCGTTCTTTCAGCCCATCTACCCTGGCTACTAGCTGGACGGTTGAAGGCTTGAAATCATCGGGTATGGAAAACTGACCACTGATATTCTGGAAGTACCTGAAACTGAACTCCAGCGATTGATCCTGGCTATCTAAAACCGGCTCCAGCGGTACGCTCACCTCAACGCCGTTCTGTTCACCCTGAATTGCTATATCAACACTGCCAGAAACAAGATCACCATCCTTAGACATCTGGGTCAACATCAATCGATATTCGTATAAATTAGATTCTCCCAGGCTCTTTAAATGCCAGCCCTCAATCAACAAATTACCGGTAACCAACTCAGGCCGGAACAGATTCCGATAATATGAAATCTCTATCTTAAGATCGGCTAATTCAACCTCAAGTCGCTGCACCGTATTCAATAATTCATCGGTAGCAAGGCTATCAACATTTTTGGCGAATTCTAGATTAGCGACCTTATACTGTAGCTCAAGTTTGCTTTTGAGGCTGGAATCTAACGCTTCCTGAACAGCTCCAAATTTGGCTGCTTCCTCTTCATCTGTTTTCTTGCCCTGGTCAAAACCAAAACCATAGCTGAACAGTCCTGCCAGACAAACCAGGCCCATCATCACAAAAGCGATCACCACCCTGAAACCGGGCCGGTGCTCAGTGACAATAATTTCATCATTTCCTGCTTTACGCGAGATATTCATCGCTACACTCTACTATTGCGCCAAGCCCACATATTAACAGAATTTTCGTAGCTGACTAGGACAGTTATATGCGCTTTAGTCTATTGACACTGCCGAAATCAGTTAAACTGCCTGAACAGGCCACCTGCTATATCATATTCATGAATCAACTGCGGCATCTAATACTATGCGAACCATTCGAAAAACACTGTCGCAGCTTACCCCTGATTTCAGCTTAACGACCTTCGGGCAGCAGCTAGCCTCTCTGGATTCAGTTCCTCAGTTCGCCCTGCTGGGTATTTTCTCTGGTTTCCTGACCGGCGTCACAGTGCTCTTTTTCAGGTTGGTAGTTGAAACTGTTTTAGTCTGGTACCTGCCCGGTGATTCTGAAAGTTTCGAACAATTGTCCGCTCTGGAAAGTTTTTCTCTGCCGATAGCAGGGGGTTTCTCACCCTGGCTATATTATTGTTCCTGCTTCGGGAGCAGGATAGGAGCATTGGCGTGACCCATGTCCTGGACCGGCTGGCTCAACATCAGGGTCACTTACCCCTGCGGAACCTGTTCACGCAATTCATCGCCGGCAGCCTTACCTTAATAACCGGTCAAACGAGCGGTCGCGAAGGCCCCGCTATTCACCTGGGAGCAGCCGTAAGCAGTCTTACTGGCCAGGTGCTGAACCTGCCCAACAATTCCATCAGGATTCTGGTTGGCTGTGGTGCCGCCGCCGCTATAGGCTGCTCATTCAACACCCCTATCGCCGGGGTCATATTCTCCATGGAAGTCATTATCATGGAATATACAATTGCTGGTTTTATACCCGTTATACTTGCTGCCGTCACTGGAACCCTGATCATTCAATGGGTATTCGGAAGTGATCCGGCTTTTTTCGTTCCGGGTGTATCAATCCAGTCTTACTACGATCTGCCTATCGTTGTTGTCGAGGGTATTTCCATCGGCATACTTGCAGCAGTGCTCATCCGCCTTATCCAGTTGATGTCAAAGTACCAGCCACCCCACCTGATAAGCAGGATCCTCATCGCAGCGACTGTCACAGCCAGCTTGGGCCTGATCACGCCAGCTATCCTGGGCATCGGCTATGATACGCTCGAGTTGGCACTTCAGGGTGAAATTGTCATTTCAATGCTGCTCCTGATCGCTGCCTGCAAACTCATTGCTACAGCCGCTAATCTGACCATGGGAATGCCCATTGGACTGATTGGACCAACCCTGTTGATTGGCGCTTTAGCAGGCGGAACCTTCTGGCAACTCGGTTACCTATTTACCGACAACCTTTCCAGTTCAGCCTTTTATGTTATATTAGGCATGGGCGCCATGATGGGCGCTGTTCTGCAGGCTCCCCTGCCTGCTCTTATAGCGGTAATGGTACTGACCCACAATCCTGGGATTATCCTTCCCACTATGCTGGTCATCGTCATCGCCAATATCACCGCCAGTCAAGGCTTCAAAACAAAGTCCATTTTCCAGACTCAAATGGAACTGCTTGGCCTGCAATACAAGCAAAACCCGCTATCCATGGCTCTGAACAGAGCCTCGGTTGGCAGCCAGATATCCCGAAGCTTTATTCACGTGGCTAATCTACTCAGCTGGCAGGAAGCGCAATCCTACGCCGAGCAGGACTGTGCCTGGCTCATGGTGGAAAAGAACCACGCAGCTGTTTTTATCCTACGGCTTGAAGATCTGAAAATTTACCTGGCTTCTGCACAGGAAATATCCGTTGATCTGGCTAAGATTCCGGGCTTGAGAAAAGATGTCACCAGTATTCTATTGCAGGCCACATTGAGCGAAGCATTTGATAAACTGCAAATATCAGGAGCACAGGCGCTTGTGATAGTGAGGATGAGCGCACCCTTGATTGAATCGCCTGTGGGGATTCTCACTCGTGAAGACATTGAGAGTTTTTATAGCAGAGCATAGCTTGGCAAATTTTTTAGTCATAGATGGCAACCTTAACGAGCACTTTTACCAAATTGCGCAGCGGCAACGCCATCATTACTAGCGGGTAATAAACACAAACCATAGAAATCCAGGCTTATTCCAAATTGTAAGTGCTCCCGAAGGAGTCAAAATGAAACGTTCCAAATTTCTATTTACCGAAGCTCAAGAGATTCTCCCTGGCGGCGTGAATTCACCTGTGCGTGCTTTCAGCCGTGTAGGCGGCAATCCGGTTTACTTCAAACGTGGCAAAGGGGCCTATCTCTATGATGAAGATAACAAGACCTATATTGATTATGTAGGTTCCTGGGGGCCAATGATTGCGGGTCACGCCCACCCGGATGTGATCCATGCGGTGCAGGAAGCAGCGCAAAATGGTCTCGGTTTTGGCGCGCCAACAGAAACCGAAACTCAACTGGCCAAGAAAATTCAACTGCACATGCCCACGATGGAACTCATGCGTATGGTCAGCTCGGGTACAGAAGCGACTATGAGCGCACTGAGAGTAGCAAGAGGCTTTACCGGCCGAGACAAAGTCGTTAAATTTGAGGGCTGCTATCACGGCCATTCTGACGGTCTCCTGGTAAAAGCAGGCTCAGGTGCTCTGACCCTGGGAGAACCAGACTCCGCAGGCGTACCCCAGCAAGTCGCAGAACAGACCCTGACCCTGCCTTTCAATGATATAGAGGCTGCAAAAACACTTTTTAGCCAGTTGGGCGAACAAATAGCTGCCATCATCGTCGAGCCCGTGGCAGGAAACATGGGTATGGTGATGCCAGTTCCAGGTTTCCTCGCTGAATTAAAACAGCTCTGTATGGATTATGGTGCACTCCTGATATTCGACGAAGTAATGACCGGTTTCAGGGTTGACTTGAAGGGCGCACAAGGTCTGTTTTCAATTCAACCAGATCTTACTACGCTGGGTAAGGTTATCGGTGGCGGCCTGCCAGTGGGTGCTTTTGGCGGCCGACGGGATATCATGGAATGTGTTGCGCCACTCGGGCCGGTGTACCAGGCAGGCACTCTCTCAGGCAACCCCATAGCAATGGCGTCAGGTATTGCCACCTTAAGTATTATCGAAAAACCTGACTTTTTCCCTGACCTGCAAGCCCAGACCAGCAACTTCGTGAAAAG